>QHZM01000380.1 GCA_003224665.1 Acidobacteriota bacterium | reverse complement strand
TGCGCGCGCGGGCCGTGACGGCTGTGAAGAAGTGGATCGACATTGGCCGGCGGCTCGGGACGCGTTCGGTCCGGTGCGACCCCGGAAAGATGAACCCCGAACACCTGACGCCGACCGTGGAGTCCTACAGGGAACTTTCGGCCTACGGAAGGTCCAAGGGAGTTTACGTCATTATTGAAAACCACGGCGGCGTGGGCTCCGAACATCCGGAAGAGCTCGTAAAACTTTTCAAAGCCGTGGGAGGAAACAATATTGGGGCGCTCCCTGATTTCGGCAACTTCCCCGACGAGGAGACCCGAGAAAGGGGCCTGACGGTGCTCTTCCCCCATGCCCACAGCGTTTGCCACGCCAAAGGTTTTGAGTTCGACCCCGATGGAAATGAAACGAGGTTCGATTTTCGAAAGTGCGTCGAGATCTCGAAGGAAGCAAAGTACGCGGGGGTGTATTCCGTCGAGTACGAAGGTCCTGGCGACCCCTACGAGGGCGTTCAGAAAGTCGTGGATGAATTGCTGAGGCTTTTGTAGACCCGGTGCTCCTCAGGACTTCCATCCGGAGCGGACGGCGAGGAGCAGGAGCGGCGCGAGAGTCCGCCGGCCTCGACGGAGCCGATTTGAACTCGGGGAGACAATTCCGATGCGGACTTCTCGACGAAGGTTTCTGAAGACCTCCGGCCTGGTTTTCGGCGCAACGCCGCTGCCTCCGTGGGTCCTGGAGCTCGAGGCTGGGGAGGCAAACGCCCTTGACAGAAACAGGCTGGCTGACGTCGCGCTTTCCAGTGCCAGGCAGCTTGGGGCGAGCTACGCGGACATTCGGATCAACCGGTACCGGAATGAGTCCATCAGCACGCGAGAGAACGAAGTGCGGGAAGTGGATCGGTCGCAAAGTTTCGGCTTTGGAGTCCGAGTCCTTTCGGGCGGCACTTGGGGCTTCGCCGCGAGCCGCAACGTCACCCCCGAGGAAGTCCGCAGGGCGACCAGTCTCGCAATCGAGATCGCGCGCGCGAATTCTGCCCACCAGAGGCAGCCTATCAAGCTCGTCCCTGCCCCCAAGGCCGAGGCAAGCTGGAAAGGCTCGTTTGAGAGGGACCCGTTTGAAGTTTCAATTGACGACAAAATCCAATTCCTTCTGAAAATCAATCAGACCGCGATGAAAGTTAAGGGGGTGAGCTTCGTCGAATCCGCTCTCTTCTTCCAGAACGAGCAAAAATTCTTCGCCTCGACCGAGGGCTCGCGGCTCGAACAGTACATCATTCGGTGCGCTCCCAGTTTCAACGTAACGGCCGTGGACGCGGCCCGAGGCGACTACCAGCAGCGCGCCTCGCTGGCCGGCCCGAAGTCGATTGGGTATGAATATTTGGAAGGCTACCCCTGGCTCCAGGAGGCCGAGCAGGCCGGCAACGAAGCGGTGGAAAAGCTGAAGGCCAAGCTGGTCGAGCCCGGTAAATACGATCTGGTGTTGCACCCTTCCCACCTCTGGCTGACGATCCATGAGAGTGTGGGGCACTCGACGGAGCTTGACCGGTCTCTCGGCTGGGAGGCCGATTACGCCGGCACGAGCTTTTTGACTTCCGAAAAGCTCGGGAATTACCAATTTGGCTCGAAGCGGGTCAATTTCGTGGCTGACCGGACTCAGCCCCAGGGGCTCGCCACCGTGGGTTACGACGACGACGGAGTGCCGGCCAAGTCCTGGCACCTGATCCGGAACGGCATTTTTGTGGACTGGCAGACCACGCGCGAGCTCGCCGCGCTCGTCGGCCGCAATTCGTCGTACGGATGCTGCCACGCGGATAGCTGGGGGAGCGTGCCCTTCGCGCGGATGCCCAACGTTTCTCTCCAGACCGGAGGGGAAAAAGTCTCGATTGACGATTTGATGGCTGATGTGAAAAGGGGAATCTTAATCTACGGGAACGGGAGCTTTTCCATCGATCATCAGAGGTACAACTTTCAATTTGGCGGGCAGACTTTTTGGGAGATAAAGGACGGAAAAAAGGCCGGTATGCTTCGCGATGTGGCCTACCAATCGCGCACGCCCGACTTTTGGGGGGCCTGCGATGGCCTCGGCGGAGACGCCACTTACGAACTCCACGGCGCGTTGAATGACGGGAAAGGCGAACCAGGCCA
>QHZM01000378.1 GCA_003224665.1 Acidobacteriota bacterium | reverse complement strand
GCTCGTGGCCAAACGATTTTCTGTCCTCAAGTCTCAGGGTAACTTGAACAATCAGTATGGCCTGCCCCTGACGCTGCTCGAGCTCGGACCGCATCACGAAGTGGCGGTGGTGGAACTCGCCATGTCGGCTCCGGGAGAGATCGCCCGCCTGGCGCAGATTGCGCAGCCCCAGGTGGGCGTTGTGACCAACGTCGCGCCGGTCCACCTCGAGTTCTTCGATTCCGTGGATGCCATCGCGAAGGCCAAGCGCGAACTGATTGAGAACCTCGAGCCGCCTGCGGTCGCTGTCCTCAACAACGACGACGCGCGGGTGCGGAAATTCGGTCAGGGGTTTGCGGGACGGGTCGTCAGTTTCGGCTTTGGGGAAGGGGCTGAATTCCGCGCCGCAAGCTTCCGCGCCGGGCAGAATGGCGGAAGCGTCTTCCGGGTTGCCGGACACGGAATGGACGGAGATTTTTTCCTTCCGCTGCCCGGCCGGCATAACGTCGAGAACGCCCTCGCGGCACTTGCCGCCGCCAGCCTTTTCCATATCCCCGCGGCCGAGCTTCGGGACGCCCTTGCATCTTTTCAAAATTTACATCAGCGTAATGAAATTCTTACACTGCCCGGAGATGTTACGGTCATCAACGACAGCTACAACTCCAACCCTCTGGCCTTGGAACGCATGCTGGAAACGCTTGCGGCCTGGCCCGGCGCGCGCCGGCGAATTGTCGTCGCCGGAGAGATGCTGGAGCTGGGTCCTTCCTCTCCGGAATGGCACAGGAGGATCGGGCGCAAGGCCGCAGAGTGCGGTGTTAGCTGGCTCTTAGCGGTCAAAGGCGATGCTCGCTTTTTCCTGGAGGGTGCCGCGGAAGCAGGGCTTTCCGGCGACCGGTGTCGCTTTTTTCCCGAGGTCGAAAAGGCAGGGAAATTCTGCCGGAAATTGCTCGAGCCGGGAGACGTCGTCCTGGTGAAGGGTTCGAGGGGGGTACACCTCGAAACGGTGATTGAATTGCTCCAAGCTGGGTCGGTTAATTCCGCGAACCCGCCCCACCAGGCCAGCGGGCCGGAATAAGTTGGACTCGATGTTTTTCTACCTCTACCTCAAGTTCCACACGCAGGTGCACCTCTTCAATCTTTTCCGTTACATCACTTTTCGCACCGCCTATGCCAGCCTCACCGCGCTGTTCCTGTCGCTGGTTCTGGGCCCCTGGGTGGTCCGGAAACTCAAAGAATTCCAGATTGGTCAATACGTCAGAGAAGAGGGGCCGAGCTCACACCAGTCGAAGGCCGGAACGCCGACGATGGGAGGCGTGCTGATCAACCTGTGCATCATCGTCCCCGCCATTCTCTGGGCGGACTTGAGCAATCTGTTTATCTGGCTGACCCTGGGGGTCACAGCTGCCTTTGCGGGCATCGGGTTCTGGGACGACTATCAAAAGCTCAGGGAGAGGAACAATCAGGGACTGACCGTCCGCACGAAATTTCTCCTCCAGATACTGGTGAGTTTCGTCTTCGGAGTGATCCTCGTCTTCCTGAGCGCGCGCGGCCTTTACTCGACGACTTTGACTTTCCCTTTCTTCAAGCGCTTTCGCCCGGACTTTCTGATCGAACGATTTCTGGGAAATGTCTGGACTTACCCATTCGCCTTCCTGCCTTTTCTGCTTTTTGTGGTCCTGATCCTGGTCGGGTCGTTCAAGCTGCGCGGCAAGAGGGTCTTCAAGATGGCCCCGACCCACCACCATTTTGAACTGGTCGGATGGAAGGAATCGAAGATCATCGCCCGGTTCTGGATTGCAGCGCTGATCTTCGCGCTTTTCGCGCTGACCACGTTGAAGCTCAGGTGAGGCCGGCGTGCTCGGACGGATTGGATCGTGGTCGCGTGTGAGAGGATGCTCGAGGACGAAGCACCGCATTTGACCCCGGAGGTTTCTGCGCATAAAATGCGCAGTAACGTCGAATGGCGAGACCCAAGTCGTTTCGCAACCCGACACGCGTCAGTCTGACTCTCGACCGCGAAACCTTGCTGCGCGCACGACGACTCGCACGGCGCGCCCGCCGATCCCTTTCGGAAATGGTCTCCGGGATCCTGGACGGATATTTCCGCAGAAACGGGCACCTGCGGTCGGGGAGAATCGGATGAATGAATTGCGCGGCAAGCGCGTGCTGGTGGTGGGTCTGGCGCGGAGCGGTCGTGCCGCCGCCCGCTGCCTTGGCCGCCGGGGAGCCGTGGTGACGGTTACCGATTCCCGGCCACCCGCCGTCTTCCAGGACGTCATCCCCGAATTGACCGCGCTCAAAGTGGGGCTCGAACTCGGCTTCCATCGCACAGAGACCTTCCTCCGCCAGGACCTGGTCGTGGTCAGCCCCGGAGTGCCCTGGGACCTGCCGCAGCTCCAGGCGGCGCGTGCCCGCGGGATTCAAGTCGTCACCGAAGTCGAGGCGGCGAGCTGGTTCCTGACCGGGCGGCTGATCGGCATCACCGGGACGAACGGCAAGACCACGACTACGGCGTTCCTGGGCAAGATGCTGGAGGCGTCCGGCCTTCCCACGTTCGTCGGCGGCAACATCGGCATCCCCCTGATTTCCGCCGTGGACCACGTCCAGCCCGGGACAGTCCTCGTCACCGAGCTGAGCAGCTTCCAGCTCGAGGCGGCGCAGAACCTGCATCCGAACGTCGCCGTCCTGCTGAACATCACTCCCAACCACCTCGACCGGCACGCCTCCTTCCAGGACTATCTGAAGGCCAAGGCAAAAATATTCAGCCGACTTACGCCGGCCGACTACGCCATCCTGAACGCGGATGACCCGAACGTGATGAGCCTTGTCCGGGCCGCCTCCGGGACGCGGAGGATTTTCTTCAGCCGGCGGCAGAACCTTCCGGACGGAATTTACGTGGCCAAGGGACAGGTCCGCTACCGCGCGGGCCACCTGGAGCGCCCGCTGTTTGACATCCGCGACGTGCGGCTCAGGGGCGCATTCAACCTCGAAAACGTGCTTGCGGCGTCGGCGGCCGCCTGCGTCGTGGGGGCGGACTTCGACGCCCTACGGCGCGCCGTGCTCGAGTTCAAGGGCGTCGAGCACCGGCTGGAATTCGTGCGCCGGATCCGAAGCGTGGACTTTTACAACGACTCCAAGGGCACCAGCGTGGATGCCACCGCCAAAGCGCTTTCGGCTTTCGAGCGCGGCGTGCATTTGATCCTCGGGGGAAAGGACAAAGGGGCGCCTTACCTGCCGCTCGTCCCGTTCATCAAAGGCCGGGT
>QHZM01000377.1 GCA_003224665.1 Acidobacteriota bacterium | reverse complement strand
ATCCATGGCCTTAGATGTTTGAAGCCAATGCGCTCCTAATTCTAGCGCCTCACGACTACTCGGCAGTAGCTCAGCCCCTTTTCGAGGCCGCTATTGTTCGAGCCCGGTCTTATAGTAACTTAAACCCACTTTAACTTGCGGTGGCTGCCGGCTTGAGAGATGCGACCTGAGTTCGGGAGGCAATGAAGTGCGGGACAATAAAAGAATGGTCGGTAGGATAGCGTTTTCCGTTGTATCGCTATTGTGGTTTCATTCGGTGGCGTGGCCACAGCAAACAGAGCGTGGGGCTCGGATGCTGCCGCGCATAGACGCGCACGCTCACGTCTTCCAGTCCTCGCAAGCGTTCTATGCGATGCTCGACCGGCTCAACGTACGCCTGGTGAACATCTGCGTAGTGGACAAGCACGACCGAGGGTACGAAGAGGCCGCGCCGCAGCACGCCCGGGCGCTTGAAGTTTTCAAGGCGAGCCAGGGCAAGGTCGCCTGGTGCTCCACTTTCGACCCGCAGGACTGGGAGAGCCCCGGGTTCGCGGAGCGCACGATCGCCCTCCTCGACCGCACGTTCAAGGACGGCGCGGTCGCTGTGAAAATTTATAAGAGCATCGGGATGGAGCTGAAGTCGCGAGCGGGCAAATACCTGATGCCGGATGATCCTGTCTTTAGTCCCATCTTCGACGCCCTGGAGGCCCGCGACAAGACACTCTACGCCCATATCGCCGAGCCTTCCGCAGCCTGGCGCCCCCTCGATCCTGCGAGCCCCCACTACGGCTACTACAAGTCGAACCCGGATTGGCACATGTTCCTCCATCCCGAGCGCCCATCCAAAGAGGCGATCCTCAGCGCGCGCGACCGCATGCTGGCGCGTCACCCGAGGCTGCGCGTGATCGGCTGCCACCTCGGCAGCATGGAGGAAAACGTGGACGAAATCGCGCGGCGTTTCGACCTCTACCCGAACTTTGCCGTGGACACCGCCGCGCGCGTCCCTGACCTGATGCTCCAGCCGCGCGAAAAGGTGTGCGCGTTCCTCATTAAATACCAGGACCGCGTGCTCTACGGCACCGACCTGGAGCTGAAGCCCTGGGAGAGGCCGGAGGAGGCATTGAAACGCTGGGAAGCCGAATTCGCGCGCGACTGGAAATTTTTCGCGACCGACGAGAAGTTCCAATACGCCGGCCGGGAGGTCCTGGGGCTCGCGCTGCCCGGGAATGTTTTGCAGAAGTTCTACCGGCAAAACGCGCTCAGGTGGGTGCCCGGGATTACGGGCGCGAAGTGAGATGAAACAGCAGCGCAAGCCCGCTTCTCACCGGCGCGCGCAGTGTGGTAAGGTGGGCCGCGCCGGAGCGACCGAAACGACCTGCTGCCGGATTGATTGGCCATTTCGACGAAAGGACCGACATCATGAGAACCCTGGCGATGCTTTTACTCGGCTTTGTTTCAATGGGCGCGCAATCGTCCTTCGGGCAAAGCGCGAGCGGTTGGGTCGAGCTCTTCAACGGCAAGGACCTTACCGGCTGGCGGAATAACGGCGCGGAGAAGTGGGTGGTCGAAGATGGCACCATCCTTTGTGAGAGTACGGCGGGAAAGTACGGATACCTCACGACGGAGAGAACATTCCGCGACTTCAACCTCCGCCTGCGCTTCAAAGGAGAGGCTTCAGGCAATAGCGGAGTCTTCTTCCACGCCCGGATTACCGGCATTGACCCGGACCACGGTCCGGACATCGAAGGCATGCAGGTGGAAGTCGATCCGACTCCGGGCAATCACACCGGCGGGCTTTACGAAAGCGGGGGACGAGGATGGGTCATCCAGCCGACGGCGGAAGGCGAGCGCGCGATCCGGTCCAGCGATTGGAACGACCTGGAGGTCTCGGTCAAAGGCAGTCACGTTGTGACTCGGCTGAACGGCGTTCAGATCGTCGATTACACTGACCGAGCGCCCAAGTTCACGGACGGCGCGATTGCCCTGCAGATTCACACGGGAGGCGGAGTGAAGGTACGCTGGAAGGATATCTACGTCCAGGACTTTTCGAAGTAATCGACGCGCGCTAATTCGTCGAAAGTTTTTCGGCGCGGGGCGCCTTCGATCAAACCTTCAAGGTTATTTTTAGTTTACAGGAGAATTGTGAATTTTTGTCTTGAGGATGAACTCCTCGAATCACCATCCGAAAAGACGAGAGCCGGCAGTCGGAGCCCGGAACACTTTGTCCAAACGCGCGCGTTTTTGCTAGACTAGCGCCTCACCGAGGACCAAGGTGCGGGGGTGGGCAGGCCTGAAAGCAATCGAGGCCCATGGGGCTCGCCCGCTGCGTCCCCCCGCGGAGGTCATGAGGCGTGTTGGTACCGAGCATCTCATTCAAACCGATTTTGAGGCTGGCAGAATATGGACCAACTTAACCGGCGACGTTTCCTTGAAGTGACAGCGGCGGCGGCCGTCGGAGCCCGCGGGCTATCGGCCGGCCGGCCCGCGCCTGCTGCGGGAAAACCGATGCGACTGGGATTGATCATCGGAATCGGCAAAGACCCTGAGAGCGCGATCGCCAAAGTCCATGACCTCGGCCTGCCCACCTGCCAGGTGGGAGTCGAATCTTTTGAGCCCGAGTTGGTCACGGCTCTCCGAAGCGCTCTGGACCGCTACGGCATCGAGGCCACCTCCTTGGTTGTTGGGGGACCAGGGCCGGAGGTATACGACTTCTACCAGGGGCCGTTGACGATCGGCCTCGTCCCCGGCGAATATCGCGCCACGCGCATCGAGCACATCAAGAAAGCCTCGGACTTCGCCAAGAAGTGCGGCATCCCTGCCGTGCAGACTCATTGCGGCTTCATCCCCGAAAACCCGAACGACCCTGTGTATAAGGAAACGGTAAAGGCGATCCGGGAGGTCGCGAGCTACTGCAAACAGAACGGTCAGAGTTTCCGCTACGAGACCGGGCAGGAGACTCCGATAACCTTGATCCGCGCCATCCAGGACGTGGGCCTGGACAACC
>QHZM01000363.1 GCA_003224665.1 Acidobacteriota bacterium | reverse complement strand
CTGCGGGCGGTTCCATGGTTCACGTGGACGTGATGGACGGCCACTTTGTGCCGGAGATCACGGTCGGCCAGCCCGTGATCGCAAGCCTGCGTCGCGCCACGGACTTGAGCCTGGACATCCACCTCCTGGTCGAGCGGCCTGAGCGCTACGTGGCAGACTTCGTCGACGCGGGCGCGGAACGAATTTCTATACATCCTGAGGCAACTCCCGATTTGCACCGGGCCCTAGACTTGGTCCGCCGCAAGGGTGCCAAGGTGGGGGTTGCCCTGAACCCGGCGACTCCGATTGAGTCATTGTCAGACGCATTTGGCGAACTTGACTATCTGACGGTCTTGACCGCCGACGCCGGGAATAGAGAAAGGGCATTCATCCCCGCGGCCGTACAGAAAGTCCGCCGGGCTTTCCGGCTTCGTGGGGACCGAGGCCTGGACTTCGCTCTTGAGGTGGAAGGCGGAGTTGACTTCCAAAATTTTGAAGAACTCGTCCGCGCGGGGGCAGACATCCTGGTGGTCGGTTCTGCCATCTTTCATAACGATAACCCGAAAGCGCGGTTGACGGAATTGATGCGCCTGGCTGCCGGCGCCAAACAGATTTCCAGGGTCTGACAAGCGCGACTTGGAGGCTGCAAGATTGAGCAAGGATGAAGACACAGCAGGCCGGAAGATCACCGCAAAGGCCCTGCCTTGTTTCTTCCTGCTGGTGATTTTTCTTCCCGGCTGTTTTCTGCGCCATCGCCAGCGGCAGGCCGACTTGGCTACTCCGGTCAATCCTGGCGACCAGCCGGACAAGATCCTTTACGAAAAGGCCGTCAATGAAATCCGCCATGGCCGCTATGACGTAGGTCGTCTCACCCTTCAAACTCTCATCAACACGTATCCCGACAGCGAATACCTGGCGAAAGCGAAGCTCGCTATCGCGGATTCCTACTATAACGAAGGCGGCGTGTCCGGCCTGACGCAGTCCGAAGCCGAGTACAAAGATTTCATCACATTTTTCCCTACCGCTCCGGAGTCGCCCGAAGCCCAGTTTCGCGCCGGCATGGCCCATTACCGACTGATGGCCAAGGCCGACCGTGACCGGACGGAAGCGAAGCTGGCCGAGGCCGAATTCAAGGAATTCCTATTGAAATACCCGGATAACCCGCTGATGCCCCGCGTCAAGGGCCGGCTGCGCGCGGTCCAGGAAGTTCTGGCACAAGGGGACTTCAAGATCGCCAAGTTCTATTACATGAAAGGCGCGAACCTGGCGGCCCGCTCGCGCTTCCAAGAAATCGTGGACTCGTATCCAAATTTCAGCCGGGCGGACGCCGCGCTCTGGTACCTCGGACAATCGCTCGAGCGCCTGAAAAGACCTAAAGAAGCCCTCCCTTACTACGCCCGCATTCTCACCGACCACCCCCTCAGCCCGGCCGCCAAGGACGCGAAGCAGCGCCTCGTTGCCATGCACCAGCCAATTCCTCGTCCGACGCGGGCGACGCTTGCGCGCGCCCGGGCCGACGCTCTCAAGCCGCCTCGCCGGACCCTGCTCGGGAAGTTGGGAACGGCGATGTCCGGCGGGCCGGACGTTTCCGCCACGCGTCACGGCCCTGTGAGCCTAGGTTCGAAACCGGCATCAACCGTCGAGGTGGCGAAGGCACCGGAGGGCGCTGCAAGGCCCGGAAACACCATCGTGGTACAGCCCGTGGGCGATGCCAGCCTGAACGGCGGGAAAGCAACCGATCCAAAGTCTGCCAGCAAAGACAGCAGCGCGACCGCGGGCAAGAACGGTGTGGACCCCCAGAAAGATCCAGCCACCGCCCAGCCCGCCGAGCCCAGTGAACCTCCCGCCCCCGCCAAGAAGAAAGGGGCGCTAAACTTCTTTAAGAAACTCGTCAAACCTTTCTAAATGTCCTATTTGAAACCAGTTAAAGGGCCGGCTTCCCCGGGTTCTTGAGAAAGCGGGCAGTCTGGGCTGCCAAGCACTCCGCACCCGCGTCAAATCGCAGCAAGATGAAGGTTTCCAAGCAGTTGCGCCTTGACTTCGGCAAAGCAAAGTGGTATTCGTCAGGCAGCGGGAAACTCTACTCGGAGCAGAAGAGGTTCTAGGTGCCCCTGACAGTCCTGGTCGCAGACGATAGCCCAACGATACAAAATAAGGCTAAAGGGATCCTGACTGGCGAAGGCTTAGAGGTGGTCACCGTGTCGAACGGCGTGGCCGCCATCAAAAAGCTGTCCCAAATCAAGCCTCAATTGATCCTTGCAGACGTCGCGATGCCGGGAAGAGACGGTTACGAAGTGTGCGACTTTGTCAAGAACTCGCCGGATCACCGGGATGTGACAGTCCTGCTGATCTTCAGCGATGCGGACCCTTACAACGAAGAGCAAGGGGCTCGGGTCCGCGCCGATGGAACGATCAGAAAGATGGCAGCGGGGAAACCGTTCATCCCCGAAGAGCTGATTTCCACTGTAACAAAGTACCTCTCCAAGGCCGGACGCCCCGCCCCGGCGGAGTCCACCGCACTCGGGCCGGACCGCACAGTTGTCACGGAACCCGTCGACGCAGAGCCCGAAGTGCGGACGAGGAAAAGCCTGGACCTGGGTTCGCTCCCGCCGGGGTCCGCCTTCTCTGAGCTGCAAGCGGAAGAACCACCCTCGTTCAATTCCGGACCCTCCCCGGCTGCCAACGAGCCTGTGTGGCCAGTGGTATCGCCTCCCGAAGCGTCCACTCGGCTTGGGCCCGACGCTGGCGCCGTTAGAGAACGAACCGCCGAGACCCTTCCGGCAGAAGACTTCCAGGTTGATTCCGAGCCGATGCTCATTGAGGAGCCCCCTGAAGCCCCGGCGGCGGCGCATGATTTGCCCGAGTCTGAACGCACCATGTTGTTCAGCCGGCCGGCGGACATTGCCCAGCCTCGTTTCAACGACGAGCTTTCGCCACCGGCGCCGCCTCCTGACATGCCGCCCGCCGACACCGGAGAAGAAGAGGGGCCGGTTGCCGCGACCACGCTCGAAAGCTTTTCTCTGAACGATGCCACTTCGGGTGAAGTCCGCTTTGCCTCCCACTACTCCGATTCATTTGATGGAGCCCCCGAAACGACCCCCGCCCTCGACTCAGCACTGGTTCAATCGATTGTTCAGAAAGTCGTCGCAAGGATGTCTCCCCC
>QHZM01000362.1 GCA_003224665.1 Acidobacteriota bacterium | reverse complement strand
GGCCGGTAATCGCCTCAGCCAGGACGGAATGCTTCGCGAGCCTCCCAATCTCTCAAACCGGCGCTGATCCGATCACGCACGTCTGGAACGCATTCCTTAGGCCGGCGCCTTCTAGGCTACAGGCAAGGTGCGTCGGGACTAACAGTTTTGCAGGCTATGCCCGCATCCGTTGCCGCTATAGTCGCTTGATCTGCCGCTGTAGCAGCCGAATTGGCGGCCGCGGTCGCCTGGGTTACTGCTTGAGCGGCCGTCGCGTTAGCAGCCGTCGCCGCATCCTTAGCACCATTCGCTCGCGAAATTGATATGCCCGAGAGAATTGCCGCCGCGGCCCCAGCTCCCAATGCACCAGCCTCCAATGCCGTGCTCGCGCCCCCTCCTCCCACTGGCCCCGCTCCCGCTCCGGCCTTTGGAGCCCGGGCGGATGTCACCGGGATGGTAATCGTCTTCCCTTTTGCCACCTCTTGCGCCGTACCTCTACCTTCCACCCGCAACGTCCCTTCTTTGGTTGCGACTACAATGCTGCCGCCCACCATCGCCACCTAACCCAGTGACTTAAACCCTTTCGCGGGCGAGACTGACTAATCCCCTATCTTAACGCGGAGGGCAACACCCTCGCCTGTGTGGTACATCGAAAGATTTCCTCGACTCAACAATACCGTTACTTCGTCAGAACTCTTCAAGAATGAGGCCGTAGTTTCCCGGCCAAGAACCATCCGACTTGCCTTGTCCAGGGCTACCACCGCCACACCGTCGTTCACCTGCAAGCTGTCCCCGCTGAATATCGTGGTGTTCGGCAAGAGCGCGTGACCCCCAATCGTCGCGTTCATGCTCCCCGCTACCGAACCGACCACCGCGGAACCGCCCAAGAGCGGGACTGCACCCATTACGCCCACGACCAAAGCGAGAAAACAAACCCTCAATGTACGTCTGCCATTAAGCATTTTTAGTCATTCCCTTCTGGGCCGCCGACTTAACTTCGGCCCTTCACCCAATTTGTAATAGACCATCTAGATCATACTTACGTTCTCGCCGAATCTAGGATGTGCGCCCGGCGGTGTCAAGAAATTTAATCTAAAAAATTACTCATCTTGGAGGGCCTCCCGGCCGAGCCCGGCCACCCCTCTATCTCAGCCTGTCTCGTCGCGGCCTGACCCAAGTCCTGGCCCGGGACGATTAGCCCAAGGGCTCCTGCTGTGAAGTGTAAAAAGAATGGCAGCAAATTTGCGAGACGCCTCGGGCAGCCCGTGTGCGCGGAGAGCGAATCTGAACTTGGGGCCCTGAAGACCGCCGATAACCTATCTTTGATGGTGCGACAACGCAGGCTCAGGACGACTGAAGTCCGCAGGTCACCTCTGCGCAGCGCTTTCGAGCAACCTCCGGATTCCACGTTCAACCCCATCTTTGGAATCGAACACGGCGGAGCCTGCCACGAGGACATTGGCGCCGGCTTCGACGACTGAAGGCGCTGTCTTAACGTTGATCCCGCCATCCACTTCAAGTTCGCAGTTGAGGCCCCGCCTGTGAATTTCTTCGCTGACCTGTCGGATTTTTCCGAGGGTCTGGGGGATAAAATCCTGCGCCCCGAAGCCGGGGTTAACGGTCATCACCAAGACAAGCTCAAGGCTGTCAAGCACCTCACCGAGCAGGCTGGCGGGCGTCGAGGGGTTCAAAGCGACACCAGCCTTTTTCCCCAAAGCGTGAATCTGCTGGACGGCCCGGTGGAGGTGGGGCGTGGCTTCCTGGTGGACGATGATGGTGTCGGCGCCTGCGTGCGCGAAGCGCTCGATAAAATCTTCCGGAGGCTCCACCATCAGGTGAGCTTCGAGGAGAAGGCGGGTGATCGGCCGCAGGGCTTCGAAGGCGATCGGCCCGAACGTTATGTTCGGGACAAAGCGGCCGTCCATGACGTCAATCTGAATGCGATCGACGCCGGCGGCTTCAACGGCTTTCACCTGCCTGCCGAGGCGCGTGAAATCGGCAGAGAGGATCGAGGGCGCAATCTTGACCAAAAGGCCTCCTCGTTTCAGGCGCCGGGCGCGGTCATCCCCGCCACCATGGCGAGAGCTTCTTCATAAACGCGGTCGCGCCCCGCAAACTTGATTTCCTCGTTGACGAGCCGGACTTCCTCCAGCGGTTCGAGCCGGACCACCCTTTCGATGGGAGGGCGGCCCGAAATTTCCATGCGTGTCGTGGCCGTGTTGACTCCCGAACCGCGCGCCAGAGAAAACTCGGCGGGTGAATCGCCGCCGGATTTAAGGGCGACCGAAACGCACGTCCCGGCAAATTCCGTTTGGCAACGGCGAGGCCGGCACTCAATTCGGATGGAGCGGCCGCCCGCGCGCAAGAGGAACGGTTGTCCTATCCTGCTGCCTTCCACGCTCTCCCGCGCCGGCTCCCAACCCAGCCGGCTTGCAAGCCACCCGGCGAGGAGCAACGATTGCCCGCGCTGGACTCGAGCTCCATTCGAGAGATCTTCGTACTCGATCTGGACCTCCGTGAGCCGGTCGAGGTAAGGCCGAGTCTCGACCGAATCGAAACACTGGGCTACGAGCTCGCGCCAGGGAGTCAGCCGGCCCCAGTTGAGGTCGGTGAAAACCACTTCGCCGGCCAGCTCCCGAACATGGCCGGAGAAATTCTGGAGATCAACCTGGGGCTCGGGAAATGTGGCCGAGTCAACCAGGACGCGGGTGGCGGCCCGCAGAATCGGCCGGAGGGATGGCGGCGGGCTGAAACGCCCCGCCCGCCACCACAGGTAGACGGGCAATCCGGGGACCATCAACGGAATCACGACGTGATCGAGGCCCGCGATCGCCTCGCCGCGAGCCGTTATCATCACCTGCTCGCAGCAGATTTCCTTCTCGCCGGCGGCCGGAAAAGTGCACCGCGCTGAAATCCGGGCCGAGAGACCCGCGGGAGCGGCATCCCGCTCGGCGGTGACGACGATGGCGCGGCAGGGATTTTCGCGCATCACCTCGCTGATGAGGTCGTTGACTTCCCTTCCCGCCGCTTCATCTTCCACGTACACCACCAGGGTCAGAGCGCAGGAACGAAGCACGGCGTGGCGAGTCTCGGGGTCTTCGGCCGCAGACCGCCAGAGCGCCGAAAGTTCCGCCTCGAGCTCGGCTACAGACTTCCACTCAAGGTCGCCTCCAGTGCCGTCCCTCGCGCTCGATCAGCGAGTCGGCTTCCGCCGGGCCCCAGCTTCCCGCTTCGTAGAACGAAAGGCCCTTCGGCCCGTCCTCTTTCCAGCGGGTAAGGACCGGGTCAAGGAATTCCCAGGCCAGCTCGACGGCGTCCTCCCGGTTGAAAAGCGTCTGGTCGCCGAGCATGCAGTCCAGGAGCAAGGTCTCGTAGGCCGTGGCCGGTTCCGCCCCGAACGATTCGGCGTAGCGGAACTCCATCTTCACGGGGCGGATTTGCATGGTCGCACCGGGCAATTTTGCGCCGATGGTGAGCGCGATTCCTTCATTCGGCTGGATGCGCAGCGCCAGCACGTTCGGCTCGATCGAGTCCGCGCCCGAACCGCGGAAGAGCAGATGAGGCACGCGCTGGAACTGGATTAGGATTTTCGACACCTGCTTGGAGAGTCGCTTCCCCGAACGCAGGTAGAACGGGACGCCGGCCCAGCGCCAGTTGTCGATATAGAGCTTCAGCGCCGCGTAGGTCTCCGTCGTCGAGGCGGGAGAAACGCCCGGCTCCGAGCGGTAGGCGGGGACTTTCTGCCCGCCCACCCATCCGGCCGCGTACTGGCCGCGGACGGCGGACTGGTCCAACTGGTCGCGCGGCATAGAACGGATCGCCCGCATCAGCTTTGCTTTTTCGTCGCGGACGGCCGTCGAGTCGAAGGTCGCCGGGGGTTCCATCGCGACTAGACTCATCAGTTGCACCACGTGGTTCTGGATCATGTCCCGGACGAGTCCGGCTTCCTCGTAATAGGCGCCGCGCTTCTCAACCCCCAGCTCCTCGGCCACCGTGATTTGCACATGATCGATGTAGCGGCGGTTCCAGACGGGCTCAAATACGCCGTTCGAAAACCGAAACACGAGCAGGTTCTGCACCGTTTCTTTGCCAAGGTAATGGTCAATGCGGTAGACCTGCTTTTCTTCAAAGACGCTGGTCACTGTCCGGCTCAGTCTCTCGGCGCTCTCGAAGTCGCGCCCGAAGGGCTTCTCGATCACGATGCGCGTCCACGACTTGCCGGGGAATTTGGGCCGGGTCAGGCCCGTCGCTCCGAGGTGCTGGACGATGACGGGGAAAAAGCTCGGGGGCGTCGAAAGATAAAACAGACGGTTCCCGCCCGTGCCGCGCTCGCGGTCCATTTGCTCGAGGAACTCAACCAGCTTTCCGTAGGCCTGGGCGCTTGAAAAATCTTCTGAAATATAAAAAAGCCCCTTCGTGAAACTCTCGAGCAGCGATTCGTCTCCGGCGGAAAGCGAGGAGAATTCCTTGAGCGCCTTCTGCATCTTCTGGCGGAACCGCTCGTGCGTGTAAGGAGTCTTGGAGCAGCCGATGACTGTAAATTCGGCGGGGAGAAGGCGCTCGCGGGCAAGATAGAAGAGCGCCGGGACAAGCTTCCGTTGCGTCAAATCGCCCGAAGCCCCGAAGATCACCATGGCGCAGGGCTCCGGAAGGGCAGGACTTTAGTCCCGCCGAAACAGCCCCCTCACCCGTCCTTTGGACACCCTCTCCCCCTTCCGGAAGGGGGAGAGGACAGGAGTGTGGGGGTTGCCCCCTTGGCGGCGGGGTTGAAACCCCGCCCTTCCGACCATCCGAAATAACGCCTTCTTTTACAACTAAGCACTAGCACGCCGGATCAGATTTGTTGTGGCACTACTGCCCGCCTGAGGCGAGGTAACTGCGAAATCACGAACGCTCGAGTGCTCGGTCATCGTCCCGAGTTCGCGGTTCACCGCCGCCCCAGCAACTCGCGCGCCTGACGGACGATTCCCGCGGCCGTAAACCCGAACTTCTCCGCCAGCACTTTGAAAGGCGCCGAGGCCCCAAAGCGCGTCATGCCGATGACGGCGCCGCGCGGTCCCACGTATCGGTCCCAGCCGAAAGGCGAGGCGGCTTCGATGGCCAGCCGCGCCGTGACGCTCGGAGGCAGAACCTCGTCCTTGTAAGCCGGCGGCTGCTTTTCGAACAGGTCCCAGGAAGGCATGCTGACCGCGCGGGCCGAAATCCCTTCCGCGGAGAGCTTCTCGCAAGCCTCAAGGGCCAGCGCAACCTCTGACCCCGAAGCGATCAGGATGATTTCCGGCGAATCCCCTTTTTCGCGCGCCATCACATAGGCGCCGCGCGCGAGCCCCTCGGCCGAAGCAAATTTCTCGCGGTCGAAGACGGGCAGCGATTGGCGCGTGAGTGCCAGCGCCACCGGCCCGCCGCGGCGTTCGATGGCGACGCGCCAGGCTACCGCCGTCTCATTGGCGTCGGCCGGACGAATCAGGCACAGGTTCGGAATGGCCCGCAGCGCGGGCAGGTGCTCGATCGGTTGATGCGTGGGTCCGTCCTCGCCGAGAAAAATGCTGTCGTGGGTGAAGACAAAGATTGACCGGACTTCCATCAGCGCCGCAAGCCGGATCGTGGGCCGTGTGTAGTCGGAGAAGATCAGGAACGTCGCGCCGTAGGGGACCAGCCCGCTGAGCGCCATGCCGTTCAGAATCCCTCCCATGCCGTGCTCGCGGACTCCGAAGTGCAGGTTGCGCCCCAAGTAGCTGCCTTTCTGAAAATCCGGGACGCCCTTCAGAAGAGTGTCCGTCGAGGGCGCCAGGTCCGCCGAGCCGCCGATCAGAGTCGGCAGACCGGGGGCGATCGCGTTCAACACTTTGCCCGAAGCCTGGCGAGTGGCGAGCGGGCCGTCGGAGGGTTTGAAGGCGGGGATTTTGCTCATCCAACCTTCGGGCAGCTCGCCGCGAACGAAACCGTCCCACTCTTTTGCGAGGTCCGGAAACTCGCGCCGGTAGGCCTCGAGCCGTTTCTGCCATTCGGCGTCGGCGCCCGCGCCGCGGTCAATGGCCTCGCGGAAATGTTCGAGCGCCTCCTCGGGGATATAGAACTTCGGTTCGAGCGGCCAGCCCAGGTTCTGCTTGGTCAGGCTCACTTCCTCCTCGCCGAGCGGCGAGCCGTGCGCCCCGGCGGTGTCCTGCTTGTTGGGGCTGCCGCAAGCGATGTGAGTGCGCGCGATGATCAGCGAGGGCCGCCCCTTCTCCGCCTGGGCCGCGCAGATCGCTCGATCCACGGCGTCGAGGTCGTTTCCGTCAGGCAGGTCCTGCACGAACCATCCGTAGGCCTCGAAGCGCTTGCCGCGGTCCTCGGTAAACGCCAAATCCGTCGA
>QHZM01000361.1 GCA_003224665.1 Acidobacteriota bacterium | reverse complement strand
GCCTCGACGATCACCGGAAATCTCCACTTCATCTCGCCCTCCGGATCCCAGCTCCGTGGCAACACCACTTCCGGAAAGATTATTTTCGAAGGCGACTTACTTTCCGGAGGCAACTACGAGCTTTCCTCTTATAGCGGGGATATTGATGTTGTGTGTCCCCCGTCAGCCTCTTTTGAGCTCAACGCGAAGACCGTCCGGGGAAAGCTCGACAATCGCCTTGCCCTTACGCCCAAGCGCCACTCGCCCCTTCCCTTCTCCGGCAATAGCCTGCTCGGGACCCACAACGCCGGCACCGCGACCGTCGAGCTCAGTTCCTTCAGCGGCACGATTCGCATCCGCCAGCAGCAACCCTGAAACCCCCCTGAAACTTCCGCGCCCGCGCTCGCCCCCAATCCTGCACCGCACCGATTTTCTCCGGTCTCAGTTGCCGAACGAGTTCGCAGATACTTATAATCAGGGTCAGAGACGCTGGCCTCAGGGGCTTGCGCTCGAGGATGAATCGCGACTCGCGAAAACTCGTCTACGTGCTCGGTTGCATGGGCAGCGGTAAGACGACCGTCGGTGAACTGCTCGCCCGGGAACTGGGCTGGCCTTTCATCGACCTCGACGCCGTAATCGAAGCGGGCCAAGGGACGACGATCCGCCAGATTTTTGAGCAGGCCGGCGAACCGTTTTTCCGCCAAATTGAGCACGCCGCTCTGACGGAAGCTTCCAAGACCCGCCCTGCCGTGATTGCGCTGGGCGGAGGCACGTTCGCGCACACGGCCAACTTCGAATTCATCCACAGTACGGGCGGAACGACGGTTTGGCTCGATTGCTCCCTGGAGGAATTGCGCCGCAGATGCGGGCATATCGATAACCGGCCGCTCTTCCGCGATCCCGAAAGTTTCGCCCAGCTTTACGACCAGCGACTGCCCTACTATCAATTGGCGGAACACCGGGTGACCACCGACAGCAGGGCCCCGAAGGAAGTCGTCGAAGAAATCCTTCGCCTCAAGGTTTTTTAGTTCGCGAGGAATCGAATTGCCTCTTCAGCTCCCTCGAGTGATACCGCTTCTTGCCGCGTTGCTCGCAGCGAGCTCGATCCGGTTGAGCCCGGGCAGCTCGCCGACGGCCCCCGCGCGCCAGCCGTCCGGTGGTGTCAAGGACGAGGGCGTTTTTTCGCTTTCTGTCGAGGGAAAGAAAGTCGGGACCGAAAAGTTCGAGATCCGATCTTCGGGAGGCCGGATTGAAGCAAAAGCCGAAATTCAGCTTCGCCTTGACCGCGACGGCAAAACCGTCGAGCTGAAGGCCTTCCCCGACCTCGTGCTCGACGCGCATTTTCAGCCCCTCACGTACAAGTGGAGTCAAAAAGGCTCGCAATCTTCCCGCCTCGAAATAGACTTCCGTTCCTCCCCGGCCAAATGTCGTTACCGCACTGTGGCCGGTCAGGAAGATAACCGGGACTTCGATCTGCCGCGAGATGTGGTCGTGGTGGACGCCACCAGTGTGATCCACCATTACCAGCTCCTCGTCAGCCGCTTCAAGCTGGCCGCGGAGCCCAAGCAGACTTTCCGCGCGTTTATTCCCCAGGAAGCCTGGCCCACCGTCCTGACTGTCGAAGAACGCGGGGCTGAAGCAGTCGAATTGCAGGGCCACTCCCAAACTCTGGACCATATTGTTGTCGCAACCGAAAGCACTCCCATTGACCTCTGGGTGGACGAAGGCGGTCGCCTCCAACGCCTTTCCAACCCTGAAGCGAAATTCGAAGCCTTGCGCGAGAAATGACCCGTTCCCACGGCACCGGGTCTCCAGGGCTAGGCTGTTGTCCCTTTCCGAGGTTCGGGTCCACTTTGACCGCGCACCAAGGCAGTAAATCCTGCTCACTCTCCACGTCCAGCCAGGTTGATCCCGGGGAACAGCTTCCCAGGTTTCCGCCTAGCCTCACCTACGCTCCTGCCGCACCGGGAATCCCGCCCAGACATTCAGGAGCCCGAAACATTCCCGCGAAACTGCCAGCGCGTCTTCTGTGTTCTCCCACCACCGCTTGGGATTAAAGGGGTCATCGTCCGCGTACCGGACCTCGGCCTGACCCGCTGCGGCAGTCAACGCTCGCCACGTTGCCTTGACGCGACGAGTGTGCGGTTTTGAGGTGACCAGGATCACTTTCTGGCCTCCCAGCATTTTCAGTTCCCGCTCGACCAGCCGCAGCTCTTCTGCCGTATTCCGGACGTCACCCTCGAGCAATCTTATCGCTCGCCCCGGGACGCCCATCCGCTCGAGTACTTTCCGGTTGTATGCGTCTTCCGGCGGGTAATCGATGCCAAGTTTTGCTAAGGCCGCTTCTTCGGCGGGACGCTTGCCGCGCGTCAACCAGACTTCAGGCGCAAGACCGCGCTGATAAAGTCGAGCCGCTTCCATTGCTCGGAAAGGCAGGTGCCCGCTCAGGACGACAATCGCTCGCCCCGGCTCCGCCCGGTCTTCCACGACAAGCCACTTCCCCACCCGAAAGACCCCGAGCGCCAAGAGAGCCGCCAGGAATGCGGGCAACGTCAGCAGGATCCAGGTCTGCCGGCGCCGCAGGAATTTGTTGTTCACGCGGGACTGTTCCTTCATGCTGACTTGTCTTTCAGAGTGGAAAAATTCCCGAGTA
>QHZM01000360.1 GCA_003224665.1 Acidobacteriota bacterium | reverse complement strand
CTGCGCCAGAGCGGCCATCAGCCCTGTGCTCTTCCGCGCTCGGCGAGCGGCCTCTTTCAAACGAATGGTGTGCCGGAAAACCGCAAAGACCAACAGCGGGATAATCGACAGGGCGACCAGAGTGAGGCGCCAGTCGAGCCAAAGCATCAACACCAGCATGCCAATGAGTTGGAGCCCATCGGAGCAGAAAACCGTAACAGTGTTAGAGATCAGATCCCTTATGGCCTGGATGTCGCCCGTCAGCCGAGTCGTCAGGTCACCCGTGCGTTGGCTGTCGTGGAAGCGCAGCGAGAGGCGTTGCAGGTGAGCGAACAAATTCTGCCGCAACGTGAACACATAACGCTGGCCGGCGTTCCCCAAAAGCCGTACTGAGAAGTGGGTGAGCAGCGCACTAACGAGAGCGATGGAAATCCTGGCCGCGCATGCCCCGTAAAGAATCTGCCAGGGGGTGAATTGCGCGTGCTCCAGCCACGGTTGGAGCAGAGGAAGATGGCTATGCTTAGGCTTGTGTGAGAGAACTTGATCGATGACCACTTTGAGCGGCCAGGGGCGCAGCACGCTGAGGAGGCCGGAGAGCACAACCGCCGAGGTCGCAAGTGTAAGTTGCTCCCAGTAAGGACGGAGGAGCGGAAGGAAGTGATCGATCCAAAGCCTCAAGGACTTTGGCATCTTGGAAGACACGGCGCTCATGCGTCTAACCTGGCGGCGGAGCGTTTGACGCGAACCATGGACGCCCCGCTCCGCGGGTGGCCAAGCAACGGGTCAACCCAGCTCAGGACTCGTGCGGCGTTTTCGCTCCAAGTATTCTTGGAGCATGCAATTCGAGCATTCTTGCCCAACTCTCTTCTGAATTTCTCGTCCCTCCACAATCGGCGGAGGCATTGCAGCAGCCCTTCGAAGTCGTTGGGCTGGTAGAGCAATCCCGTGAGGCCGTCGGCAACAGCTTCTCCCACCTGCCCGATCTTGCTGGCCACGATCGCCCGGCCGGCCGCCATATACTCGTAAAGCTTGAGCGGAGAGTAGTAGAAGTCCTTGAGAGGGGGGTAAGGAGCTACGGCGACATCCATGACCGCGAGATACCGGGGAACGTCCTCGTGGGGGACACTGCCCACAAATGTCACCGCCTCTTGCAGGCCGGAGCGCCGGATTTCATTTTCCAACATACCTCGCATGGGTCCGTCGCCGACCAACAGAAGGTGATAGGAGTCAGCCTCCCTACGTAACCGGGCGAAGGCCTTGAACAGAAAATCCACCCCGTGCCAGGCCTTGAAACTGCCCACGAAACCGACCACAAAGCGGCCGTCAAGGTTCATGCACCGGCGAACCGAACTCTCATCGTCTTGTGCCCGAAAGAGGCTGGTATCAACCGCGTTGGGAAGAATGCGCACCTTTTCGGGTGCCACTCCGGCTTTTTCGAAATGGCTGCGGAAGGCTTGAGAAACCGCGACCACCAAATCCGCTCTGCGCCAGATGCGGCGTTCGGCCCATCGAGCAAGCGCTGGGAAGGCAACGCCATCGCGGTACTGCTGCTCTTCATAGGAGAGTGGTGAATTAACCTCCAGCACGAGGGGGATCGACCACTTCCTGGCCAGCCAGTCCCCCGCAGTTCCCCACAGGCTGTAACGCTCATAGATAAAACTCGGCGAGAGCCGCCCTGCAAATTGATCCACAACCTTGAAGAACTCGGCATTGTGCAAAGCCCGAATGATATCGCGACCCCGGCCGGCGCTGCGGCCCAGAGATTGATTTGCGGCTTTCATCGCCCTAAGCAATTTCCGGTTCCACGCTGCTAAAGGCGCTGCAAAAGCGGTTGTATGCGTCGTGGCTTCGAACGATTCCGGCGAACTCACCTTGGTACCGATCACAGTCACTTCGTGTCCGAGCGCGGCCAGAGCCTGGGCAAACGACCGGACGTGTATCGACGCACCCTTCACACCTGAGAGGTCCACGCCATGGTCGGAGCATAGATAAAGGATTTTCATGAGCCCTTAGGAAATGAGACCGCCCTTTCCGCGGCCACCGCAGCACGGAAATCAACTTGAGATTGCTTCCCTAGGTCTTGCCCCCTGAAGACGGCCAGGAGTTGTTTCGCGCTGGCCTCGAGCGAAAAAGAGGCTTCCAGTTTTGACCTGGCAGCGCGGGCCAGGCGTTCACACAACTCCCGTGAAGCCAACAGCTTCTCTATGGCATCGGCCAAACTCTTGGGGTCATGCGGCGGCACCAGAAGGCCGTTAACCCCCGGATCAATCAGTTCCGGAATGCCTGAAACCGGAGTTGAAACCACCGGCACTCCACTCGCCATGGCTTCCAGCAGCACATTCGGAATTCCGTCGCGATCACCATTTGAAGCGACGACGCACGGCAGAACAAAAATAGAAGCCCGCTGATAGGCGAGACAGACCGCGTCATGAGCTTGGGCGCCGGCCAGCCTCACCCGATCTGCCAATCCCATTTGCTTCGCTTGAGCTTTGAGAGTTTCACGCTGAGGGCCAGACCCAATTATCTCCACGCGGAAGACGCGGCCACGTCGACGAAGGATGTCAGCCGCCGCGATCAAGTCTTCCAGCCCCTTCTTTTCGACCAGCCTGGCAACGGAGAGGACTTCCGGCTCGCCGTTTTCCATAGCCTGCCGCGGGTGGAACTCGAATTGTGAAGTGTCGAGACCATGATAAATGCAGTGGATCTTGCGACCGGCCAAGTTCCCGAATTGCTTCGACAGATAGCTGCGGTTGTATTCGGTACATGTAATGACGGCCCGGGCTTCCTCGAGCTTACCGCGAAACACTTCGAGGTCGCTGAGGTAAATGTCTTTGGCGTGCGCCGTAAAGGTGTACGGAATGCCGGTCAGCCGGTGAGTAAGCATCGCAACCCGGGCTGGACTGGAGGCAAAGTGCGCATGGAGGTGATCCACCAGCTCGCGAGATAATAAGTCCGCCAGGTATCCCGCCTGAAAGAAGTGACGCGGCGGACCGAAGCGACGCCGGACAAACTTGGCTGCTATTACGTGGGCCAATAGCCACAAATACCGCCTTGGCTGGCGGCAAAGCAAACGGAGATTTGCGGCCACAGCTTGTTTCCAGTGCGATCGTAAAGCGAGATACGTAACCTTCGCCCTAACTTGTGCGACTTTGGCGATTGTTCGTTGATGGTCCGTTTCAGACATAGTCTTCCGACCTTCAGGACTTACTTGCCTGACCCCTTCAGCCAACGGCAGAAACTTCAGACAGCTCTATAAGCACGAATACTTGGCAGTGCGCCAGCCAACAGGGTTCGGATCCGAGCCGATTGCTCCACCGCAGCCGTGCCGAGGCGGGCAAAGGCGCGTGGATAATTCAACTCATCGAGCAGCGCGCCGGCAGCCGCCTCAAAGTGTTCGACGTCTTCGGCGGACATTTGCGTCTTCCAGTTTCTCAGACCCGGAGTGATGGGCTCCCGGTCGTGCCCGGCCTCCACGCCCGGCCTGTCTTTCTCGGAGGCCTCATGGTAGTGGAGCATCGCCTCGTCATAGGGCAGACCCAGAAACTCGCACAGCTCCGCACATACCTGATCGGGATGGGCCAGTAGAGATTCATAACGGAATTCACGATAGAGCTGCGAGCCGAGCAGCTTCCCGGCCTCCCGGCTTCGTCGCACATTCAGTTCCCACCAAAGGGCAGAAGTTGACACAGGGTCTTCCTTCCAGGTAGGGAGCTTCCCCGGGGTCTTGTTCCGCACCTTCGGCCAGTTCATCAGTGACAAAGCGACGTCGCGACCGTCACGGATCAGATGTAGGAAACGGGCCCGGGGCCAGAGCGCGTGGAGCGTATCCATTCGTCGCGCAGAGTCGGGAGTCTTGTTTCCAACTAGCTCTTTGCCACGCGCCTTTCCATACAGGTCAAAAATGCCAGTGACGAAAGAGGCGAAAGAAATTTGCTGGCCTCTCCCAGCCAGCGACGTGAGCTCATCGGGTCCAAGGCCAAACATG
>QHZM01000359.1 GCA_003224665.1 Acidobacteriota bacterium | reverse complement strand
CTCAGCTCGAGGACCGCTGACCAACCTCCTCGAAAATGGCGAGCAACTGCCGCGCCGAGTTTTGCCAAGTAAGAGAACTCGCCGCCTGGAGGGCGGCACGTCGCATCTTCCGGCAAAGCTCCTCGTCAGTCAGGACGCGGACCAACTGGCCGAGCAGCTCGCCGCGCTCCGTAGGCGAAACGTAAAGTGCTCCCTCCCCCAGCAGTTCGGGGAGAGGGCTGCAATTCGTCGCCACAACAGGCGTTCCGCAGGCGGCCGCTTCCATAGCGGGCAAACCAAATCCTTCGCCGAACGATGGCAGGACGACGGCCCGAGCTCGATTGAAGAGGTGAACCAGCGTCTCATCCGGGACATATCCCGTAAAGATAATGCGCTCCTCCAATCCTTCCTTGATTACGGCCGCCCGCAATTCGTCATAACAAGAGTAGAAGGAGTCCCCGTCATGGTCGCCGGCGAAAACAAGACGCAAATCCCGAAAGCGGAAGTCCAGGACGATTTCTCGGAATACGTCCAGCAGCATCGACAGATTCTTGTGAGGGCTGAATCCACCGACATAAAGAAGAAAGGGACTGTTCTTATCGATCCCGTATCGATCCAGGTGACCGTCTTCTTGAACGTCCGCCAGGGGCCTGAAAATGGGGTCGAACGATTCATTCACAATCCTGATTCGTGATCCCGGGATTCCGAGGTATTTGATCAGGCAGCGCCGTGAAAAATCCGAGACCGTGACGATCAACGAGGCTTGCAGTTTCGCCAGACTCTGCTTCGCTTTCCACAACAAACGCGCCTTGCGGTCGGGAAAAACCAAATGCGGGAAAAGCTCAGGAAACGTGTCGTGGATGGTTACGAGCTTCGGGACACACCCCAAAACCGGGAAATACGAGTACACGGAAGGAAAGAAGAAGACGTCGAGCTGGTGCCGCGAGACGGTTCGAGACATTGCCCACAGGTCGCGGAGCGTACGCCGGCCCTTGGCTGAGGCGGCTTTCACTGTCGGCGTCTTGGTCGGAACGCGAATGATTCACGCTTATTTGCCCAACAAGTGGCGTCAACCCCAATGCGCATCGCGATTTATTTTTTCAACTCCCCACGGTTTCGGGCAGCGTGCAATATTCCCCCAAGGCTGCGGGCGGAGGAGAACCCCCGTCACTAATGAGCAATTTTGACCCCACTTGCGAGGCTTCCATTCTTCGTAACGTACTGTAATTAAACAAGTTAATTACTCGGCGTCACTTTTAGGGACTGACTTTAGCAGGTATGGGAAATATTTTTCCTCTTTTAGCACGCCGAGGTGTGTCTAGAGGCAGAGCCCCAAGAGCTATTCTTCCTCCATGAAAGTGTCCCAACTGATCAGGCTTTCAATCGGCGGACATGCCGGGGCCTGACAATTTTTTTGGCGCCTCCCATCCCTCCCCTCCTCGTCCGGGCGGCAAGAGGGGGACTTGGGTATAACTCAGTTTGTTTGCATAGTCTTGGTGCGGTTCGCCCCGAGCCGGCAAGACCGCTTCAGGGGTGCTAAATGGAAATAGTTTTCACATGAAAGGAGCAAAACGGACAGTTGGCACGGCGGAAAAGTGGCAACAGCCGTATTTTCCTAGAGATAGCACAAGGCGAGTGGTGAGGAAATTGCATGAGAATGCCCAGCCGAGGACCAATAGCGAATGTTTCCAGCCCTGCCTAAGGAAAAATTTGTTGTCATTATTGGAGCAGGTCCCGCCGGATTGACCGCCGCACTTGAACTTTCGAAGCATAAAGTCCCAGCGGTAGTGCTCGAGGCGGACAACACCGTGGGCGGTTTGGCGCGCACGGTGAACTATAAGGGATACCTGTTCGATATTGGTGGCCACCGATTTTTCACCAAGTGGGACGAAGTTAATGGGATCTGGCAGGAGGTCCTGGGGGATAAGTTCCTTGAACGTCCCCGGCTTTCCCGCATTTTTTATCGGAAAAAGTTTTTCTACTATCCACTCCAAGCGAGGAACGCTCTTTCAGGGTTAGGTCTTATTGAGAGCCTGCGGATCATCGCCAGTTATGTGCGCTCTCGGTTGTCACCATCGCAGAAAGAAGAGAACCTGGAGCAATGGGTTTCAAACCGCTTCGGCAAGCGGCTGTACGAAATTTTCTTCAAGACCTATACCGAGAAAGTCTGGGGGGTGCCTTGCACGGAAATCCGGTCCGAATGGGCTGCCCAGCGTATTAGGGGGCTTTCGCTGACAACTGCCGTCCGTAACGCGCTATTCAAAAACAACAATCATCAGGTGAAATCACTGATTGACCGGTTCCACTATCCGGAGAGGGGGCCTGGGCAGATGTGGGAGATGCTTACCGAGCGGCTCCGCGAGACGGGCACGCCTGTCCGTTTGGACCGACCGGTGATCCGGCTGGTCCACGAGGGCGGCAAAATGACGCACCTGGTGACCCGGGGACTGCACGGCGAGGAAAACTTTCCAGGAACCCATTTCATCAGTTCAAGGCCGATCCGTGATTTGGTCAACGTCCTCGATCCCCCCGACCCGGAGGAAGCGCGCCTGGCGGCGAACAGCCTCCGATACAGGGACTTCCTGATCGTCAGCCTGATCATCAACCGAAAAGACGTGACGCCCGATAACTGGATCTACGTGCACGATCCCGGGGTACGGGTGGGACGCCTCCAGAATTTCAAGAATTGGTCACCGGCGATGGTTCCCGACCCCAGTAAGACCTGCTTGGGGATGGAATATTTCGTGTTCGAGGGCGACGAAATTTGGTCGAGCCCTGATGAAAGACTCATCGAGATGGCCAAAAACGAACTTGTCAAGCTCGGCTTGGCGCGACCAGAGGAGATCGAGGACGGTACCGTGGTGAGGATGCCCAAAGCCTATCCGGTCTACGACACCGGCTGGGCCGACCAGGTGGCGAAGGTCCGCCGGTACTTGGAACAGAACCTCTCCAACTTGCAGCTCGTTGGACGCAACGGCATG
Source organism: Acidobacteriota bacterium (assembly GCA_003224665.1). Taxonomy (GTDB): domain Bacteria; phylum Acidobacteriota; class Terriglobia; order UBA7540; family UBA7540; genus QHZM01. The sequence continues at coordinate 629 of QHZM01000359.1, read as the reverse complement.
CACAAGTACAACAACCAAGACCACTCCATGATGACGGCTCTGTGCGCGGCGCGGAACATCATGGGCTCGCAATACGATCTCTGGACTATTAATACCGAGGCAGACTACCACGAAGAAAAGTCAGCAGAGCCTTCGGCCGAGCCCAGCCGGCCCCGTTACGCCGAGCCACCTAGGCTAGATAAACTCTGCCCGAGCACGGCATCGGAAATCGCGCCTTCCTCCGCAAACCGTAACAGCACATGGTGAGGCGGTCAGCCCAGAAAGTCCCCCCTTCGAAGATTGTCCGGGTCCCGTGTATCGGCGGTTCCCGGCGACTTGCCCTTCCGGCCAACCCCCGCCACTGTACCGAAACTTCCCTTTAGGTCAATTTCCATCGCTGTAAAAAAGGTGGAAAATTTAAGGTTCATTTGCACTATGTAGACCATCGGCGGGGGCCCGTGGAGACCGAAATGGCCTTGAGTTCAAAGGAAGACGTATTGTAATGTTCAACCAGTGAGCGAGCGTAATCACGATCCCGAACGGGGTAAGTCGCTGTTTATTGACAGCATTTCCTCCGCCGGCCAGGGTCCACCGCAAGGGCGTCGCCGCGCCCCTCCCAGCCAATCTCAAGTGATAAAATGGATGCGCTT
>QHZM01000358.1 GCA_003224665.1 Acidobacteriota bacterium | reverse complement strand
CACGTCGCGGTGGTTGACCGGAACGAGCTTCGCGTGATTGCCCGGTGGCCCGTCGAAGGAGCCCGGGCTAATTTTCCGCTGGCCCTGGATGAGGCTCACGGGCGGCTCTTCATCACCTGCCGCAAGCCGGCAGAGCTGCTGGTGTATGACCTCGCGTCGGGCAAGGTCGTCACCCGGCGGCCGGTTGTCGGCGACGCCGACGATATGTTTTATGATGCGGCGCGCAAGCGGATTTACATTTCAGGCGGCGAGGGCTTCCTAAGCGTCGTCGAGCAGCTTGACGCCGACCACTACCGGCTGGCCGCGAGTCTTCCGACCGCCGCCGGCGCGCGTACCTCGCTCTTCGTGCCCGACCTTGGCCGCCTCTACCTCGCCGTGCCGCACCGCGGAGCGCAAAGCGCGGAAATCCGCGTTTATGAGGTCCAGCCGTAAGGCGGAGAGGCGCTCCGCCGGGCGGTCCTTCCGTCCATGATACCGAGCTCGCAACCGAGTCCTGCTTTGACGATCATCTACGCCTCGGCCTTCTTCCGATCGCTCGGCGTCGGCCTGACGGGCGTCGTGCTCGGCATCTACCTCTCGCGCACCGGCGGCTCTGCGACTTTTATCGGTGTGGTCATTGCCGCGGGCCTGGTGGGCGCGGCGCTTGGCATGGCGGTCGTCAGCTTTCGCGCCGACCGCCTCGGACGAAGGCGGACCCTCTTCGCACTGGCACTCTTCGGGGCCGCAGGCGGCCTCGGCTTCGCGCTCACGAGCGAACACCGCATCCTGCTCTTGTGCGCCCTCACCGGCATGCTGAACGGCATAGGCACGGACCGCGGCCCTTCCTTCGCTCTCGAGCAGGCCGTCATCCCTCAGGTGACTTCCTCCGACCGCCGTACGCTCACGCTCGCCTGGCACAGCATTTGCCTCGAAGCAGGGCACGCGCTCGGCGCGCTCGGAGCCATCCTCCCGTCGGTCTTCGAGCGCCGGATGGGCGTCGGCCTGGCCGGCTCCTACCGGCTTACGTTCGGCGTGTACGCGGGGCTCAACCTTATCTCCGCTGTCTTGTACCTTTTCCTTTCGTCCCAGGTCGAGGCGGCGCGCGAGGGAAACGCCGCGCGTCCCGACCCCGTCCGAATTTCGCCCAAAACAAAAAGCATCGTGATCAAGCTGGCGGCGCTCTCCGGCGTGGACAGCCTGGGCGGGGGATTTTTGAGCGACGCGCTCATCGCTTACTGGTTTTTCCAGCGCTTTGGCGTCTCCGAGAGCACCCTGGGCCCGCTCTTCTTCGCCGGCCACCTGCTCAACTCCGCGTCTTATCTCGTCGCGGTGTGGCTGGCGCGTCGCATCGGGCTGATCAAGACGATGGTCTTCACGCACATCCCTTCGAGCCTGTTCCTCATGTCCGTGCCGTTTGCGCCTTCATTCGCCTGGGCCGTCGCCCTTCTCCTCGCCCGCGAGGCGCTGGTCGAGATGGACGTTCCGACGCGGCAGTCCTATGTCCTTGGCGTCGTCCAGCCCGAAGAGCGCACGTACTCGAGCGGGATTACGAACTTGACTCGAAACGTCGCCCGGGCGACTTCGCCTTCGTTCGCCGGCTACTTCATGCAGCACCTGGCGCTCGCATCGCCGCTGGTTCTCGGCGGGGGGCTGAAGATCGCTTACGACCTGATCCTCTACTGGGGTTTCCGCCGGCTGAAACCGCCCGAAGAGCAAACGGAGCGCCCGCCGGCCCAAGCGCGAGAGACCCGAACGAAACGTTAGAGCCCAGCGGGGGCTAAAAAGCCGCCTCGATCTTTGCGAGGTCCACTTCAGCAAAGCTCCCGCAGACCCAGTCCGCGTGCCGCAATTCTTCGGCGGGAAGGCTGTGCGTGAGCGCCAGGCACTTCATGCCGGCGGAGTGCGCGGACTCAACTCCTCCGGGTGCGTCCTCGATGGCCAGGCACTCGGCGGGGCGGAGAGGCTTTGCGCGGAAGGATTCGAGGCGTTGAAGTCGCTCGAGCGCCTTCAGGTAAACTTCCGGGTCCGGTTTCGAGCGCTTGAAGTCTTCCGCTGTGGCGAGCACCGGGAATTTTTCCCGCAGGCCGAGTTTCCCGAGCAGGTATTCGATCTCAGCGCGGAGGCTGCCGCTGGCGATGGCGAGGGGAAATCGCCGGGCGACCCCGCGGACGAATTCGACGGCTCCGGGCTGCGGCGGCAAGCCGTCCCGGATGAGCTGCTGGTAAGCTCGGGCCTTCCATTCGACCAGTTCCTCGACCCGGGCCCGGTCAACGCGGCGGCCGTGGCTTTGGTAGAGGCGTTCGACGATGCCCCGGTCGTCGAGCGCCAGGTAGTCGCGGTAGTACTCTTCGGCCCTGAGGGTCCAGCCTTGCTGCGCCGCCATCTGTTGAGTCAGTTCCAAAATCAGCGGCTCGCTGTCCACCAGGATTCCGTCAAAATCGAAAATGAGCGCGCGCAACAGGTGAAGCTCCCATAAGTCGGAATATTATGCCCGCGAGCCGCCGCCCCGCGGCCGGTCTTTAAGACAGCCAGAGACGAACGACGATTTAGTGATGATCATCGCGTGGCCGAATTTGAGCTGCCTGGGTTTTCTACAGGGGTGTCGCCCGCGAGTCAAGTCCGGGCGAGAAAAGGCAGGGCTCTGTACTGCTTGACCGCCTCGCGTCGCGGAGGACTCTCTCGCGAAGCAGCCCGTTCAATCTCGCATGTGCGTCACTCGGCCCTACGTGTGCCACCACATTCTTACGCGGTCATACCAGAGAGCGACTGTAAGCGCCGTATCGATCAGCAGCACCATTTGCGAGCCCCGTCCTCTCTCCTGGCGCCCCCGGGCAGGCGATTTATTGCTGTGATAGACTTCCCCATCAGGGCTAGTGCGGTGTTACCGCGCGAGAGCCACGCGCATCGAATAGGGTAGTGGGACTCGAAAAGCGCCT
>QHZM01000357.1 GCA_003224665.1 Acidobacteriota bacterium | reverse complement strand
CCGAAAAGCTTCTTGCATACAACCTTCATCATTGACGCCTCCACCGTACGTCGCAGGTCCGACGGCGTCTGAACATGAAATAAGGACGAAGAGTCACGGCCGAGGCGAGATTTCGGAATCAAGCGTCTGTCGCGTGACTTTCCCGATCGCCGCGGATCTTGAGTTTTCGTTCGCATCTCCGCGCTTCGAAGCGTGGAGTTTTCGAAACTGAGCGATTTCACTTTCGGACTTCCCCGATTCCCCGAGGGATCGGTAAACGGAAGCCAGCAGGTAATGCGGAATTTCGTCTCGCGGATCGAGCTGCGCCGCCTTCTCGAGGAGGTCGAGAGCCTCCTGATTTCTGCCCAGGCTGATCAGCGAGCGCGCGAGCCCAATCTGCGCCTGTTCGAATTCCGGGTGGTATCGCACCGCCCGCGAGAAATGCTCCGCGGCCTGCTCGAACTGCGCTCGGTGCCGACAGATCTCGCCGAGCTCGTACTCGGCCTCGGAATTCTGCGGAGCGACGGCGAGCTCCTGCTCGAATTCATGTTGCGCTTCATCCACCGACTGCGGATCCTGAGACCTCAGGAGCGCGACCTTTCCAATCCTGAAATGGACACCGGGTAGCTGCGGCGCCATCTTCAGAACGGTCCGGTATTCAGCGATCGCCCCGTCGTACCGGCTCACGCTCTCCTGAACTTCCGCGTTCGCGTAATGCACCCATGGGGAATCGGACGGGAGTTCGATCAAATCCTTCATCACGCGGTAAGAGCGGTCGGAATAGAAACGTGAAACCTGGAAGAGAATCTCGGGGTCTTTCGGGAAGCGCTTCAGAAGTTGGCTTGAGACCTGGCCGCCTTTGTCGCAATCGCCGAGCGCCGTGTAAGCGCGCAGCAATCCCAAGCCGATCATGCGAGCCATCGGGTCGTCTGGAGTGCGTGCGAACGCGGGCATGAGAAGCTTGATCGCTTCCTCGTTGCGCCCGAGCTCCGAGTCGCACAACCCCAGCATCACCCGGGCCTTGGGCATGTGGGGATTGAGCTTCAAGGCGCGCTCGAAGGATTGGCCCGCGTCGAAGACGCGATTCTGACCGTAGTACGCCAGCCCCAGGTTGCCCTGAACTTCTGCGACGTCCGGAGCGAGTGCTGCCAGCTTCTCGAGAATCCGGGAGGCCTGTTCCCAGTCCTTCGCAGCCATGGNNNNGACGGCTGGCGCGCTCATTCTTGTTCAGGCCTTCCAAGCCCTGAAGGAAAATTTTTCCCTGGCCGATGAAATCCTGACACAAACCGCCGGGTTGTGCCAGCGCGGCTCTGCCGAAACGTTATGGATACACCGCGTCCTCTCACGAATCAAACTCTCCTTAAGCCGGAATTCCCGATTTCAACTTTATCTCTGTGCGGAAACCATACGCCTGCCGCCCTCGCGCGTCAAGTTCAGATCGACATAGCCGCCCCCGAGTCGTATCGTGGCTCGTTTGGCAGTTTCGCTGACTTGGTTGGTCTGTTTCTCGCCTCCAACCTGCCTGGCCGCTGACACTTCCCCGTGGATGGCTTCGGAGCGCTCGTTTGCTTTCTGTCCTGGTTCGCTAACCGTCCGGCAGCGGCAACGTCGCGATCATTCTCAGCATGCTGCCGAACAGCCTCCGACTCAGATGTCCTTCGGCCAGCAAAAGCGAATAGTAGCGCGCATGTTTCACCAGCCGTCCGCCGGTCTTCACCAAGCGCTGCTCGAAACTCGTCAGCGACCAGCTCCTAATCCTATTCGGCAACGCTAATCGTCCCGACTCTGCTGCTGGCGCTCAATCTCCGGTAGCAGCACCTCTTCCCAGCCGTCAGCGCTGTGGACATTGCCAGGTCATAATTTCGCCTCCAGGCAGCCTCCCTGACGGTTGAACAGAAACAACGGATAAAAGCAGACTGACCCGAAATATCCGTTGTACGCGCTCTGTTCCTGTTCCCTATACACCGGGCTCTCACTGCTATCCATATCCAACACCGCCCGGTGGGGCGACCCGACTCCCTCTGCCCGGGTCACCAGCTCCCGACTGAGCCTCGCTAAACCGGTGAGGTTCTCCTCACGAGCCAGCAAGTCTGTCTCGAACCAGTGCAAGGTGGAGGTCAGAGCTACACCCCGCTCCCAGACCTTCTTCGAGCCCATCAGTCCCGCCTCGCGGGATCGGATCGCGCGCCAGCCGTCCCGCGCTGCGGGATCGCTCAGGTCTTCGTACCCATCCAACCGGCTGTAGGCGGACTGGCGGAACAGATCCGCCAAGGGAAACTGCGTATTGCGCCCCGTGCGGGAATCTACCAGGTGATTCTGAATGAATCCTGTCTAGCCGAGGCGTTCATCGAGTTCGCGAACGAGCAGCAAACCGCCATCCGAAGTCACCCGTGATCCTTGAAAATCGACGCGTAAAAACCTGTTGAACGAGAGTTGAAAGGGCTGATTTTGGCTCTCACCCACTGGGTGTCCACCTCCGGAAGGCTTCCGTGTGCTGGGCTCACGCATGAACACGGCGATGCATATCTTCTACACTCTTATCGCCGATTTTCAAATCGAAAATCCAGGTTTAGGAGGCCCTGAATTTTGTCGAAGTAAATTCTCTCGAGATTTCGCAATCCCACCACCCTAATCAACCACGGCCTTTGGGATCCCCGCGACTTTCGCGAACGCTTTGGCTGCGGCGGCGATCGTCTTTTGAACGTCGTCTTCCGAGTGCGCCGCAGAGACGAACGCGGCTTCAAACTGAGAAGGTGGAAAGTAAACGCCCTGCTCGAGCATCGCGCGGAAGAAACCGGCAAAGGCGGAGGTTTCCGCCTTCCTGGCCGAAGCGTAGTCAACGACGGGTCCCCGAGTGAAGAATGGTGTGAACATCGAGGCCACGCGGTTTATCGCGAGAGCCACGCCGGCGCGCTTCGCTTCGGCCCCGAGCCCTGCCGTCAACTTCTCGGAGAGCGAATTGAGACGGTCATAGGTCCCAGGCCGGCGCAAAATTTCGAGCGTCTTGAGCCCGGCGGAAACAGCCAAGGGATTGCCGGAAAGCGTCCCGGCCTGGTAAACAGGACCGACCGGCGCGACCAAATCCATCAATGCAGCTTTGCCGCCATAAGCGCCAACCGGTAGGCCGCCGCCGATTATTTTCCCCAGGGTAGTAAGGTCAGGCTGGACCCGGCAGGTCTGCTGTGCCCCACCGTAAGCGATGCGGAAGCCGGTTATCACCTCGTCAAAGATCAGGACTGTCCCGTGCTCTGCGGTAAGCGAACGCAGTTTTTCAAGAAACCCCTCGCGCGGCGGGACTACACCCATATTGCCCGCAACAGGCTCCACTACCGCGGCGGCGAGCTGGCGATGATGGACTCGAAAAGCCTCCTCGAGGGCCTGTGTGTCATTGAAGGGCACGGTAATCGTCAATTCAGCCAAAGCGCGAGGGACTCCGGGGCTGTCCGGCAGGCCGAGCGTTGCCACACCCGAGCCCGCCTTCACGAGGAAGCTATCGCCATGCCCGTGATAGCACCCTTCGAACTTCAATATTTTCTCGCGGCCGGTCGCGGCTCGCGCTACCCGCACTGCCGAAATCGTCGCCTCCGTCCCGGAACTGACGAGCCGCACGCGTTCCATGGAGGGAAAAGCTTCCACGAGACACTCCGCGAGCACGACTTCCGCCGCGGTAGAGGCTCCGAAGCTCGTCCCGGTCCCGAGAGCTTTAGCAACAGCTTCCACCACCTCCGGATGACAATGGCCGAGAACCAACGGGCCCCAGGACATCACGAAATCGATATAGGAGCGGCCATCAACGTCGGTGATTCGAGAACCTTTGCCGCTTGAAATAAAGACCGGGTCGCCGCCGACCGCGCGGAAAGCGCGGACGGGGGAATTCACTCCGCCGGGCATCAGGCGGAGCGCCTTCCGAAAAAGCTCCTGTGACTTTGACGGCATTGCTTTGAGCAGGCGCGAAGTTAGGTCCGCGCGGAAAGAGGGGTGGAAAACGCTTCCCGAATGAAGCTCTGGGCGGTCTCGGCCAACGTCACGGCAAGCCCCCGGCAAAAACGCGCGACGAGTCCCACGTAACCCTGCGATCCTTCAATCAGGTCTTCGAGGAGCTGCGCAAACGTCGCGCTCCGGCGGGCGATCTGGATGGTCCGCGTCGTGACAGCCTGACCGAAGAAATCGCTGCGGTAGAAAAAGGGCGCGAGCCGCGCCCCGAGAGTCAGATCGCGACCGAATTCCTCGCGGACTCGAGCGGCGTAGGACTCCGGGGACGTCTCGAGCAACGACTCTGCAAGTAGCTCCCCCGACCGCATCGCGTAATAAATCCCCTCTCCTGTCAGGGTCGCGGAGCTCCACCATCGGGCATTCACCCACTTTGGCGCAAATCCCCACGGAGAGATGGTCGGGCCTCGGGAATGACCAGGCGTAGCCTTCGAAGTCCTCGAAGAACTGGATTCTCAAGAGGTCGTCCCGAACGGGGACGTAGTAGCCAAGGGTCAACATGAAATCTCGCGCGCCAAACTCGCCGGCCAAAGCGCCGCGGAGCCGGGTGCGCGCTCCACCGGCCAGGACCAGAAAATCTGCGCAGTAAGACCCGCTCGAACCCCTTAAGAGCCAGGCTTCCCCGTTGCGCTCGACTCCCAGGATCCGGTCGCGGACGACTTTTGCTCCTGCCTGTTCGGCCCTGCGCAAGAGAGAATCGTTCAGAGCAGCCCGCGAGTAGATGGCCACCGGCTGGCGCAATTTGACGTGGATCGAGCTCCCGTTCGCCGCAACGAATTCCCCTTCCCGAACAAGCTTGGGGTCGCAATCCTCTCCCATGAGCCAGGGATAACGCTGGAGAGCCTTGAAGGTGACTCCGCCGCCGCAGGGCTTCTCCCACCCGAGCTTCTCCTCGAATACTGTGACCCGTAAGGGGTCCCCGGCAGGATAGCCCTGCGCAACAGTCCCTGGCGCAAGCGCCTCCGCCGTCAACGCGCCGGCAGGTCCGCCCCCGATGATGGCTACGTTTTGCATGACACCGCAGAGTCCAAGCCGGAGAATATCACGGCATCCGGAACGTGTAAATTCGCAGGGGTTTCCAAGCGGATGAGACCAAGGATTGGCCCACCCTTGGCACGGTCTTGAGGGATCCCACTCTCCTTCAGAGTTGACTTTGGAATTTGGCCCGCGAATGCCTCCGCGCCGCTGGCGCCAACCGGCCAACCGGCGCGTGGTAAAATTTGAAGTTGAAATCGTCCTAGGCGCAAGGCTCCGCAAAAATGGCCACCCGGAAAATTTTGCCGCTCGAGAGAGCTTATGAAGCCGTCCGCGAGCTCAAACGGCAAGGCAAGCGCGTCGTTTTCACAAATGGATGTTTCGATCTGCTTCACCCCGGGCACACGCGCTATCTGGCCGAAGCCCGAAAGCTGGGCGATGTTCTCCTGGTGGCGTTGAACGGCGACCGGAGCGTCCGCGAGCTCAAAGGCCCCGGGCGCCCGATCCTCCCGGAGAACGAGCGAGCCGAAATCCTCGCCGCGCTCGAGTCCGTGGACTACGTGACAATCTTCGACGACCCCACTCCCCGAGCGGTTATCTCGCGCCTGCTGCCTAACATCCTCGTCAAAGGTGGCGACTGGGGACCCAAGGAAATCGTGGGTCGGGAAGAAGTTGAAGCCGCCGGCGGCGAGGTGGTCTCGATTCCGACCGTCCCCGGCCACTCGACGTCGCGGATCATTGAGGCTGCCCGGAAGATCGCTCAACAACCCTAATGAGGTTGACAAAATATAGTGACGGTCATTTTCTGTAGCGGCGCTCGGCGTCGCGCCCCCACAGGGCGGGGAGCGGGCAACCACCCCTGACTCCCCTCCTCAATGAGGAGGGCACCGCCGGCCATAGCCTTTGGCGCCGTGCCGGGACTGAGGGGTGGTGGCAGACGGCGCTACAGCAGCGGTTGTCACTTTATTTTATCATTCTCAGTAGAACTTCGGGCCCGCGAGTGTCCGGGCCCGAATCCGGATCTCTGGGTTCCATGCCGCATATCTCAACTCTCCTCCAGCCTGTCTTTCGCCACCCGGGTTTCCGCTCCGCGTGCCAGGCCATCGAAGCCGGAGACTTTCCAGTGGCGCTCTCCGGCCTGACGCTCCCCGCCAAGGCGCTGGCGATCGCGGGCCTGGCCCACGCTTTTCGCCGGCCCATCATTATCTTGACTTCCGATAACGAGACTGCGGACCGCCTCGCGCAGACGGCCGCGACGATCCTCCAGTGGCTCGAACCAGGCGCTGGTTCTTCGCTTGGCGTGCTGCCCGCGTGGGACTGCTCGCCGTACGAAGGTCGCTCCCCGCATGCCGAGATTTCTGAACGGCGCGCCGCGACTCTGTGGAGCCTTTCTCGCGGAGCCAGCCGGGTCATCTTTGTGCCACTTCTCGCCGCGCTCGTGCGCTACCGCGAAAAGCCGTTTTACTCCTCGCTCGCCGTGGAGCTGAAAGCCGGCGATGAAGTCGAGCCTGAGACCCTTCTCGCGCACCTCACCAATATCGGGTACGAACCGGCGGAGCCCGTGGAAGATGTCGGGCAGTTCTCGGTCCGCGGGGGCATCATTGATGTTTTCCCACCCGAGGCCGACTGGCCTTTTCGTATCGAATTTTTCGGCGACCTGATCGAGTCGCTCCGCGAATTCGATCCCACCTCCCAGCGCTCGCGCGGTCCTGCCCAATCTGCGCTCCTGTTGCCCCTGGCGGAAAGGGAAAGGTCTTCGAAATTCTTCCAGTCTCTTCTCCGAAATCTTTCCGAGCGCGTGCCGGCTGGGCAAAGAGAGAAGGCCGGCTCTGAATGGGAGTCCGCTTACTCAGGCCCGTTTCCCGGCTGGGAGTTCTTCGTCCCGCTCGTCGAACGCCACCCGAGCACGGTCTTCTCGCTCCTCGAGCGCCCCCTTGTGGTGTGGGACGAATTCCTGGAACGCAAGCAGCAACTGAAGCGCATCCTGGAGGGCTGGGCGGCGGCGTACGACGACGTCCGGGATATCGTGCCTCCACCGCCGCGCCCCGAGGAGGTCCTGCTGACCGAGCCTGAATTCCTGAAGGCGGTGGATGCGCACGCGCAGCTTCTTTTGAAAGAGCTTCCTGTGGAGGCTGGAACCTGGCAGCCGGAAAATGACCCAAGTTCGCCCGCGGCTGCGCCCGAAAAGTTTACTCGAGGAGATCCGGACTCCTCGTCGACAAGCCAGCCCACGGCCCGAGAATTCGTTTTGCTCAGTCAGCCGCCGCCGAAGTTCCACGGTGGACTGAAGGTCTTAATTGAAGACCTGCGGGCAAGGGTGGCGAAGCGGGAGACCGTCATCTTCACTGTGCCCAAGGGCGGCAAGGCCGACCGCCTGCGTGAAATCCTGGCGGAATACGGCGTGCCATTCGAAACCGCCGTCGAGGGGAGCAGCGATGCCGGCACGGCGGTCCGCACAACCCGGCCCTCCGCTCCCTCGCCTCCGCGCCCTGACGGAATCGCCCAGGAGGCAGGCGAGGGCGTCACCGGCCAGGCGGAGTCCACGGGGGTGGTGACGATTGCAACAGGTGAGATCGAAGAAGGCGTCGTATTTCCCGAGCCGGGCTTCGTGCTGCTTTCCGAGAGCGAGTTATTCGGACGATTCGATTGGGGCCCCCGCGGCAGGCGCGAGAA
>QHZM01000356.1 GCA_003224665.1 Acidobacteriota bacterium | reverse complement strand
CAGATTTCGTCGCGTATATGAAGTTGGCAGACGGGTTTAGGGAGTTGGGAGTCCGGGCTAATGCTGACATTCCAAGAGACGCAATCGCGGCGTGTGAGTTTGGCGCGGAGGGAATTGGCCTCTGCCGCACGGAGCATATGTTCTTCGCCAAGGAGCGGCTGCCGCACGTGCAGCGCATGATCATGGCTTGCAAGGACACGCGAACGTCGGGCGAGGTGAATCAAGATATCGAGAAGGAGAAAGACGCCAAAAGGCTGGCCGCTCTTCAAAGGGAGCTTAAAGAGGCAGTCCACTACGAAAAGGAACGCCGCGCCGCGCTTGCCAAGCTCCTACCCATGCAGCGCAAGGATTTCTTCGGACTCTTCAAGGCCATGAACGGCCTGCCGGTCACCATCCGCACGCTTGATCCGCCCCTGCACGAGTTCCTGCCCAAGCGCGAAGAGTTGATGGTCGAAATCGCGACCCTCGAGGCCAAACGCAGAAAAGGCGCGAGGCTCAACCACCTGAATAAACTTCTTGCCGTCGTCGAGTCGCTGCACGAATTCAATCCTATGCTGGGCCTGCGCGGCTGCCGGCTGGGCATCATGTATCCCGAGATTACCGAGATGCAGGCCCGGGCAATTTTCGAAGCGGCCTGCGATTCGAAGAAGCAGGGAATTGACTCGAAGCCCGAGATCATGATCCCGCTCGTCGGCGACGTCAAAGAGCTCACCCTTCAAAAAGAGATTGTGACCCGAGTTGCGAATGAGGTCTTCAAGAGTAAGGGCATCGAGGTGGAGTACCTGGTCGGGACGATGGTCGAGCTTCCGGCCGCGGCACTGGCGTCGGGAGAAATCGCCCAGGAGGCCGAGTTTTTCAGCTTCGGGACCAACGACCTGACGCAGACGACGTTCGGGCTCTCGCGCGACGACTGCGGCAAGATCATCAATGCCTATGTCAAGCAGAAGATCTGGCCCGCCGACCCCTTCGCGGTCCTCGACTCGAAACGAGTTGGGCGGCTCATCAAAATAGCAACATCTGAGGGCAGGGCAACCCGGAAAGGTCTCAAGGTGGGTATCTGCGGCGAGCACGGCGGCGACCCGGCTTCCATCGAGTTTTGCGCCGAGGCCGGGCTCAACTACGTGAGCTGCTCGCCCTACCGCGTCCCGATTGCCAGGCTCGCGGCAGCCCAGGCCGGAGTCCGGCGGCTCGCGGAAAAGGTATATACGACCGCGTAACATAGAGTAGCGGACAGGATATAAAGTTTTACTTCAACTCGAGATTTGGCCGCAGAGAAAGTTGTACGTGGGTTCGTGACCTGCATCGAGTGGCTGTGCATCGGTTCGGTCCGTAGGCAAGGAAATCCTTGCCCGGAGCGGGGCCAAAGTCGAGTCCGCCTGTCAAACTCACTCCTTGCCCATTCCGGATAGGATTGGCATCCCCTCTCCCCGAACAATTTCGAACCCGACTCATCCCCTCCGTGTGCGGGTGTTGACGGGGTAGCACTGGGCTTTCCTGGCGTTGGCCACCTGGGAGTATTCCCCCGCAGGAACGCGCCGGAGTAGGGAAGTGTGGTAGCGAGGTCTTAGCCGCGACGGATCGCTGACACCCGCTTTCTTCGGCCTGGGGCGGGGTCAAGGGAAATTGACCTGGGAAAGTAGAAATCTCGAGCGGGACGCTTTTGCCGCGCACGCCCTCGGCGCACGCGGAGAACCCGATAGGGCGTCGTGAGGCTGCCCGATACCGAAGTTCCTCAAGAAATCTCTTTCCAGCCTGCCCTTCTGACCGGCATTCCGAAGAAGAACTTTCTAGCAGGTCACCCTGAGTGCCTCGAAGGATCGCGCGCCTGGGATGGCATGGTCCCGAAAACGAGTGGAGCGCCAAGCCGCCCTTGTCCCTTCATACGAGAGAGGCCTTAGTTTTGTCCGCGCTCGTGATCGTGCAGAGAACCAAATTGGGGATCTTGGGTGAGGAGCTACGGTCCTGCAACGCGCCAGGGTGAGCGAATCGCCATGTCGGGTTTCGGAAGGGGGGTGGCGGAATATTTAAAGTAATACTTTAAATTCCTCGGGCGGGAACTATTTCCCCCGGCTTATGGCACTTGAGCGTGCGAGCTGGGAGAGGAATCAGGCGCCGGCTGTCGACGCGTCGACATACGGCAGTCACTCGGACGGGGGCAGCCTGCGGACGAATACTGAGAAGCGGGAGAGATTTCTTTCGCGCGCTTTGGCGATCGTTCTTCTGGCCTAACTCAAGTCTCGACGCGCAGTAGCAGGTAAACCCCGCCCAGGCCAAACAAAATATCCGGCGACCATGCCGCGACCGGGGGCGGGAGCTGGCTCAAATTTCCCATCGCCTCGAAGAGGCTCGAGACTGCGAGATATGCAATTGCAATTCCGATCCCGAGGGCGAGCCCGAAGAGTGCCCCCTTCCTGCCCGCGGTAAACGAGAAGGGAATCCCGATCAGCGCCACGACAAAGGCAATCAACGGGACGGCGAACTTGCGGTAAAGCTGCACGGAAAGCCGGACGACGTCGAACCCGCTCTGACTGAGCTCGTCAATGTAGCGCTTGAGCTCGATCGCGCTCATCTGGTCGGAAGGCTTCAGTTCTTTCTTGAAATACGAAGGTTCCTCCGCCAGTTCCTTGAAGGTCGCAACCGAAAAATGCAGGAATGACGTGACCCGGTCCCCTTCGAGGTCTCTCACCCAGCCGTTCTCAAGCACCCAGCCGTGGATAGGGGCGTCCCAGCGCGCGCGAGCGGCGTAAATTCGACGCGTCATGCGGAAGGTCCTTGGGTCGAGTTCGAAGACCGAAAGCTTCGCGAAGACATTGCGGTCAGGATCAAAGAACCGGTAGTTGTAAATCCGGTCCGAGAGGCCGAAAATCCACTGGCGATCGGGCCGGTAGTAAGTCTGGGCCGGCCTTCCCTTAATCTGGTTTCGCAGCGCGTCCTGCCTCTGGTTCGTTTGCGGCAGATAGCCGTCGCCCAGAATGAACAACCCCCCGCTCAGAATCGCCGCGGCCAGAAGCACCGGGAGCGAGATCCGGTAAAGGCTGATCCCCACGGATTTGAACGCCGTCACCTGGTTTGTTTTGGTCAGCAGGCTGAAGTTGACCAGGGTCGCCACGAGGATGCTCAGCGGGAGCATCAG
>QHZM01000355.1 GCA_003224665.1 Acidobacteriota bacterium | reverse complement strand
TTGGTTCTGGGACTCGTATTTGCCTTCGCGGGGATGGTGGCGGAGGGGCATGCTCAATCTTCTTCGCCAACGAGCACCGCAGCCATCTCGCCCACCGGGTCCCCATCCCAAGTGGAAGGGCGGGTGGCAAAACTTGAGCAGCAAGTGGCAGGCGCAAGAAGTGCGGGCGACAACGGCTGAAGGTTACACTTTTGAGGCGTAAAGCCTGGAGAGGACGCCGGGGCGCTCTGTTTCCCCCGCGGACCGCTCCCATGACTATGGAATTGCAAGTTTACTCATCATCTTGACGAGGCGTTGATGGCCATGACCAAGCTTGAAGCGATCTTCCAACCTTCCCGGTTCGATGCGGTCAAGGAAGCCCTGCGAGAAATCGGGGTTGACGGCATGACCGTTTCCGAAGTGCGCGGCCACGGCCGCCAGAAAGGTCATACCGAGGTCTATCGCGGGCGCGAATATTCAGTGGACTTGCTGCCCAAGATTAAGATCGAAATGGTCCTGCCGGATAAGTTGGTTGATTCGGCGGTCCGGACCGTGCTGAAAGCCGCGAAGACCGGGAAAATCGGGGATGGCAAGATATTTCTTACGAAGGTTGATGAGGCCATCCGAATCCGCAACGAGGAGCGAGGAGAGGCCGCGTTGTAGCGCGGCCTGGCGCTGGGCGGCGGGTCGGCGGCCGTGGGGGAAGGGAATCGCCTCCGTGCCTGTGGCTGTCGCTCTCTCAGCACTCCGCCAATTCCCCTGGACGCAGACTTGAAACCGCCAAACGAAGCGCTTTCTGTCTCTCTTGTTTCCTCTCTGGCGGGCTCCTGCGAAAGCGGTTTCTCAAAAATCCGCAAGACATTCGAAGCCGAGGGTGACGGCCGGGCTGCCGCTCGCGAGCGCTCGGCCTTGGTGGACATCCTGGCCCAAGAGGTCTACCGGCGTTTCTTCTCCCCTGATCTCAACGGGCCCGCCAATTTTTGCCTGGTGGCGCTGGCCGGATACGGACGGCAGGAACTTTTCCCGTACTCGGACATCGACCTCCTCTTCCTTTCTCCGAACGCCGCCACGGCGGCTTCCCGCCGAGCAGGCGTTGCCGGATTGTGCCAAACGCTCTGGGACCTCCGGCTCCGCGTCGGGAGCAGCGCGCGCACGATCGTCGAATGCGGCCGGCTTCACCGCGACAACCTGGAGTTCAATATTTCCCTGCTCGATTGCCGCTACCTCGCCGGTGACCCGCAACTTTTCGCGCAGCTCCGCGGCACGACGATCCCGCACATGGTCACCCGCGATGGTGAAGACCTGGTCCGCGACCTGGCGGAGATGACGCGCCAGAGGCACGCGAAGTACGGGAACACGATCTTTCACCTCGAGCCGAACCTCAAGGAAGCTCCGGGCGGCCTTCGTGACTACCAGGTGGCCCGCTGGATGACGTTAATTTCGCAGCTTGGGAATGAGCTGAAGTGGGTCGCTCCGGAAGCGCTGTGGGCCGAGCCGTTTCGGACTGAGAGCGAGGAAGCGTTGCGGTTTCTTTCCTCCGCACGCTGTTTTATCCATTACGCTCAAGGGCGCGATGATAATCAGTTGACTTACGAGCTCCAAGACCGTGCGGCGTCCGCGGGCATCGGACGGTCGCCAGGCGTCAAGTGCGATCCGGGCGAGTGGATGAGGGTCTATTTCCGGCACGCCCGCGCGCTCTGCCGGCTGACGTCCCAGCTCCTCGACGAGGCTCGTCCCGTCCGCTCTTCGCTTTACGCCGCGGTGCTCGACCGGAAGTCGCGTTTTTCAAGCCCGGATTTTTCGGTGATCCGCGGGCGGATTTTCCCTCGCCAACCCGACGCCGTCCAGGGCGACCCCAGCCTGCTGCTGCGATTGTTTGAACTCGTAGCGCGCCACGAGCTTGAGCTCAGCCGCGAGGCTGAGCGCTGGGTGGAGCAGTCCCTCAGCCGCCTGACCGAGGGCACGCTGCGTCTCGAAGGCCTCTGGCGGCCCTTCCGCGAAATTCTGCTTTCTCCCCACCCCGCCGCGGCGCTTAGGGCCATGCACCGGCTGGGTCTGCTGGTCGCGCTCTTCCCGGAATTTCGCGCCATCGATTGCCTTGTTATCCGCGACTTCTATCACCGGTACACGGTGGATGAACACTCATTCATGACCCTCGAGCGGCTTGAAGCCTTGCGGTCCGCAAACGGGAACGCCGCGCCGGGCCGCGCGATGGATTCCCTCGACGTCTGGAAGCAGAAATTCGCCGAAGTTTTCTCAGAGCTCGAGCGACCCGAGTTGCTTTCCCTCAGCCTGCTCTTCCACGACGTGGGCAAAGGCGACCCGAGCGTTGGCCACGTCGAAGGAAGCCTTCAGGTCGTCGAGGCGGTCTTGGGACGCCTGGGCCTTGACCAGGACCAGCGCGAGACGGTGCGGTTCCTCGTGTCGCACCACCTCGAGATGTCCGCCACCCTGCAGCGGCGCGATATCTTTGACCGCGAGACTGTGCGCACCTTCGCGCAGGAGATGGGCACGCCGGAGCGCCTGAAGATGCTCTGCCTGCTCACCTACGCCGATATAAGCGCCGTGAACCCGGAGGCCTTGACTCCCTGGAAAGCGGAAATGCTCTGGCAGCTTTATGCGGCCGCGACGAATTATCTCACCCGCAGCCTGGATGATGAACGCGTGCACGTCACGCACGGGGACGTCGCGCGCGTCCAGCAGGTCCTGCCTCTGCTTTCGCCCCCGTCCGGCGAGTCGCGGCTGATCGAGTTTCTGGAGGGTTTCCCGAGGAGGTATCTCGAGACCCACTCCCCGGAGGAGATTGCCGGACATTTTCAGATGGCGCGCCGGCTATCTCAGGAGCCCGTCCAGGTCAGCTTGCGCTTTCAAAACCCTCTGTTCGAACTGACGGTCCTCACGGCTGACCGCCCGTTCCTCTTTGCATCGATCACCGGCACGCTTGCGGCCT
The DNA here is from genome assembly GCA_003224665.1 of Acidobacteriota bacterium. GTDB lineage: Bacteria > Acidobacteriota > Terriglobia > UBA7540 > UBA7540 > QHZM01. Next base: position 195 of record QHZM01000355.1, on the reverse strand, counting down.
GGGGAATGAACATCGTTAAAGCCGACGCGTTCGCGAATACCGCCGGAACGGTCCTTGACACCTTCCGGTTCATGGACCTGTTCCGGACCCTTGAGCTCAACCCCTCGGAAATCGAACGGTTCAAGGGGAGCCTGGTCTCGGTGCTTGGCGGCGAAGCGAGCGTCCCGGAGCTGATGAAGGCGAGGATTGATTCGC
>QHZM01000354.1 GCA_003224665.1 Acidobacteriota bacterium | reverse complement strand
ACGCTTGAACGCGGACCGTCCGAAGGAGTCCTCGTGCCCCGCATCGCCGTACTCCGCGCTCGTGAAGTCCTTGATTCACGCGGGAACCCCACGGTCGAAGTTGACGCGGTGCTCGAGGACGGCGCCCTGGGGCGCGCCATCGTCCCCTCGGGGGCATCAACGGGCAAGGCCGAGGCGCTCGAACTGCGCGACGGCGACCCTCGCCGCTACCTTGCGCGCGGCGTACTGAACGCCGTCGCCAACGTGGAGCAGGAGATTGCGCGGGCCCTGAGGGGACTCGAGGCCTGCGATCAGAAAGCGATCGACGAGCGGCTGAGGGCCCTGGACGGGACAGAGAACAAAAGGCGGCTGGGCGCCAACGCGCTGCTCGGCGTCTCTCTCGCCGTAGCGCGGGCTGCCGCAGCCTCGGCGGGGCTGCCTCTTTACAGGTACCTGGGAGGCGCGGGCGCCGTCGAACTGCCCGTCCCCATGGTTAATATCCTTAGCGGCGGCGTCCACGGGGGAGGGAATGTCGATTTCCAGGACTACCTGGTCGTCCCGCTTCGCGCCACGCGCTACGCCCAGGCGATTGAAGACGTGACGGCCGTTTACCGGGCGATGAAGGAGGTCCTGAAGTCCAGAGGGATTTACCGCGCCGGCGTCGCCGACGAGGGTGGCTACGCGCCGTGTCTTCCCTCCAACGAAGCGGGGTTTGAATTCATGGTCGACGCGATCGAGCGCGCTGGACTCGAGCCCGGCAAAGACGCCGCGCTCGCGGTTGATGTGGCTGCGAGCCAGTTTTCGAGGGATGGGCGGTATTCTCTCGCCGTGGAAGGCCTGGAACTCAAAGCTTCCGAGTTGATCGAGCGTCTTGAGACTTGGGCGAATCGCTACCCGCTCGTTTCAATCGAGGATGGCTTGGGAGAAGAGGACTGGGAAGGCTGGGGAGTCCTGACTGGCAAGCTCGGTGGTCGTTGCCAGTTGCTGGGCGACGACTTGTTTGTGACGAACGTCAACCGGCTCAGGAAGGGGATTGAGGCCCGCGTGGCCAATGCCGTCCTTGTTAAAATGAATCAGGTTGGAACGCTGACCGAGACGCTGGAGCTGGTTGAACTGGCGCGGCGGCACGGGTACCGGACGGTCATCAGCGCGCGGTCGGGGGAGACCGAGGACGATTCAATGGCGGACCTTGCCGTTGCCACGCGGGCGTCGCAAATAAAGATTGGCGCCATCACCCGCTCGGAACGCCTCGCGAAATACAACCGCCTGCTCCGCATCGAAGAAGCGCTCGGCGAGAACGCTGAATATCGAGGCGCGAGTCTTTTCAAGGACCTGCTGAGGGCTTGACAAGATGGAGTCCAACCTCTCGACTTTTAGATGGCCTTCAAGGGATGAGGCACGATCGCGACTCGAAGGTTGGACTTCGCTCCGCCACGTCCGGTCTTGCGGCCGACGCATCTAAAATAGTGGCTTTGTTTAATCGAGCAGTACGAAGGTTCCTTCCATGGTGAAAGCTTGCGATTCGGGAAATGAGGAGGTCAGGGCATGAGTTCCCGCTTGCTTGGCCAATCGCGCAAAATTTTCGCCGGCATGATTGTCTTCTCGTGGGTCTTCTGTCGTCCTGGCTTTATCTCGGCTTCAGAGCAGCTTCGGTTCAAACCGGGGTTCAACCTATTTTCTCCCAAGGCGGACGTCCAGTTGGGACGCGAGTCGTCTGCCGAGGCCGACAAAAATCTGCCTCTCGTCAATGACCCCGAACTCGTGCGGTACGTGAACGATCTCGGGAAGCGGCTGGCGCAGTTCGCGCCGGTGAATTCCGACTATCCCTGGACGTTCAAGGTGGTCAACAGCAAGGAGATTAACGCGTTCGCTTTGCCGGGCGGGTTTATTTACGTCAACCGCGGCGCTCTCGAGGCCGCGGAGAACGAAGCGCAGATTGCCGGGGTTATGGCGCACGAGATCGGGCACGTCGTCATGCGGCACGGGACCCACCAGGCTTCCCAGGCCCTGCTCACCACGGCACCGCTCATGATCCTTGGAGGCGCGCTCCAGCAAAGTTCCGGCCTCATGGGCCGGCTGGCTGAGCTCGGCATCGGCTTCGGTGTGAACTCGGTCCTGCTGAAGAATTCGCGGACCGCGGAGTCGCAGGCCGACCAGGTGGGGGCTTACATCCTCTACCATGCGGGATACGATCCGCACGCGATGGCGCAATTCTTTGAGATCATCGAGAAAAAGTACCCCCAGCAGACCTTGGAGTTTTTCTCGGACCATCCAAATCCCGAAAACCGGATTCAGAAGGTGGATGCCCTTATTCCCGAGCTTGGGCCGGAGCGGAAAGGAAAGACGGACAGCCCCGAATTCGAAGCGCAGAAAAAGAAGCTGGCCGCCATGCCTCCTCCGCCTAAAGGCAAACCAGGACCTCGGTCGGCGATCTACACTCCTCCTCCAACTTCTTCCCGGATGGTGATTTACGAGGGCCAGGGATTCACGATTCATCGTCCTGAAAACTGGGAGATTCAAACCAGCCAGGGGTCCGTAACGCTCGCGCCACCGGGCGCCATGATCAACAGACCACAGGGCGAGTCTGCCCAGGCTTACGGGGC
>QHZM01000353.1 GCA_003224665.1 Acidobacteriota bacterium | reverse complement strand
CTGGAGTTCAGATAGTTGAGCCTCCCGTGCGCCATGCGGCCGATGGTCAGTCGCGTGATCTCGAGAATTACGCACACGAGCGAGAACAGCACCTGCCAGTCCATCGCCGGGTGCTTGAACCGTTGTCGGATGGACCGGTAGAGACTGAGATCGATGAAGGGAGAGAACCTCCAGACCTCCTCCTTGTCCGGACAAACATAGCGCGCCAAGCCCGCCACGACGGCGTAGAGCACACCCATCGGGACGGCAAGGAACTCTCCCCCGATGAGCCAGGCCGGCAAGCTCACCATCATGCCCACCACCAATCCCACGATGGTCCCGCCCAACAGGCCGGCCAGCACCGTGGCTTCGAGGCCCAAATCCGTGCCTTGATAGCGCGCGAGCAGTCGGGTGAGGACTCCCAGCATGAACGGGACGCCCAGGAAAGCGGCCAGCTCGAGCTTCTGCCGCGGCGACCGTTGCTCCTCCAGAATCAGGCTGCGGAAACGCCCGAAGCGGGCGATGAATCCCGCCAGCAGGGCGACCACGCCAATCTTGATCAGCAGCGTGACGAAGACGAACGCCGCGGAAGTGTTGACGGGAGATTTCATTGTGTTAAGGGAGGTCCGAGCCAGAATTTCCGACTGACGCCGTCCAAGTCAAGACCGGCGGCCAGACGCCTGAGCTCTTGTGGGGAGCCCTCCGCCCACAAACTGTACGACTTCCAGCCGGTCACCCAATTCGACAGGAGTCCGTTCCCAAAGGTCTCTTTGAACTATTTCCAGGTTGTGCTCGACGGCGACGCGATCGCGCGGCAGCTTCAGCCAATCAAGAAGCGTTGCCAAGGTTAGTCCCTCGGGAACCTCGCGCGGCTCACCGTTCAGGCGAATAGTCATCAATTCACGCACCCGGACTGGTGCTGCCCGCGGGAGCTTCGGGAGGCCGGATCTCACCCGTACGGATCTGGACGATCACCCGCTGATGCTGGTCTTTTAACAAACGCGTCAACTTCTCGTCGCTGTACTCTGACGAGTTAAGTAATTCCTGGTAAGAGGTCTTAAGAGAATGAATAATCGCTCCTCGCAGGTACACCAAAGTTTCGATCCGCGCGTCCTTGCGGGGCTCAGTCTGGACGTGGAACACAACACCGTTATGCTCGATTTCGGTGTTGAAGCCCATGATCATCCGCGACCGCCCCGCAGACCCAGCAAAAAGCACTCGAACTCACAACGATGTTAGCCGCTGGAACGTTGCCGAGGCAAGAAAAAACTTGACACGCTGAATTTGCTCCCCCTATAGTGGTCGCTTATCGGGACTATGCGAAAAAACTTCTAACTTCTTGCAATGCCTGCGGATTACTTTCCCGTTCTGGTCCACTTCATCATCGTCGTCGGACTTGCCGCGGCAATCCTTGGAGTCTCGGCTTGGGTCGGTGTGCGGCGCCCGTCTCGGGAAAAACTTTCTCCGTATGAATGTGGCATCGCCCCTGTAGGAGACGCCCGGGAGCGCTTTTCCGTCAGTTTCTACCTCGTGGGAATGCTCTTCATCTTGTTCGACGTTGAAGCTGCCTTTCTTTACCCGTGGGCAGTGGTTTACAGGAGCCTGAAGTGGTTCGGGTTTTTCGAAATGTTCATGTTTATCGTCGTCCTATTCGCCGGATTTGTCTATATCTGGAAAAAGGGCGCCCTGGACTGGAGCCGGTGAATCTCAAGCAGGTTACAGGTGACGCGACCCCGTTTGCGGATGCCCAGGACCCCGCAAGAAAATTACCTGAAATAAATTTCGAGCAAGCCAGGCGAGGAAAGTCAAGAGCAGCCGTCCGCAAAGCGATGCAGGATTCATTTCGCCTTCAAGAGTAGCCGGCTCGTCGCGCCTGTGAGCAGTCCTTATGCCACCCGCCATCGAACCTGATGCCCTGCTCCTGAGGCTCCGCGGCTTCGATCCCCAGACGGTCGAGGAAGACCAGACGTTCCGCGGGGAGCTGACGCTTTTCATCCAGTCCCGGAGCCTGCTCAGGCTCTGCGAGTTCCTCCGCGACGCCCCTGGCGTTTCCTTTAAATTTCTTGCCGATCTGACGGCGCTGGACCGCTATCCGGCCGAGCCACGGTTCGAAGGTGTCTATCACTTGCTCTCGCTCGAAAGCGGGCAGCGGTTGCGCCTGAAGGTCCGTGTTGCGGGCGATCCTCCGGCTCTCGATTCGGTCGTGCCTGTTTGGCCAGCCGCCAATGCTTACGAGCGCGAGGTCTATGACCTCTTTGGGATACGCTTTGAAGGCCATCCCGACCTGCGGCGCATTCTGATGCCGGAGGACTGGGAAGGTTATCCGCTCCGCAAGGATTACCCGACCGAAGGGTACCGTTAAATGCCCGTTACGCTTGAAAAAATCCCGGGGCAGGAAGAAAGGGTCATCCTCAGCATGGGGCCGCAACACCCCTCCACCCATGGGGTGCTGCGCCTGGTGCTCGAGCTCGACGGCGAGACCGTTCTGCGCGGGGAGTACGACATCGGGTACCTGCACACGGGCTTCGAGAAGTCCTTCGAGAGCAAGACCTATTCGCAGGGAATCACCCTGACCGACCGGATCGACTACCTGGCTCCGCTCTCCAACAACCTCGGGTTTTGCCTGGCGGTCGAAAAACTCCTCGATCTCGAAATACCGCCGCGCGCCCAGTGGATCCGGGTGCTGCTCACCGAACTCACCCGCATCGGCAGCCATTTGGTGTGGCTGGGCACGCACGCGATTGACCTCGGAGCGATGTCCGTCTTCCTTTATTGCTTCCGCGAGCGCGAGGACGTGCTCCGCATCTTCGAGATGGTGTCGGGGCAGCGGATGATGACGAGCTATTTTCGCGTCGGAGGACTCGCCGTCGAGCCTCCGCTCGGGTGGCTGAAGCGAGTCGAGAGATTCATCAAAACATTTCCCGCCCGCCTCGAGGATTACGAGTCTCTCTTGACGAAAAACCCGATCTGGCTGCGGAGGACTCAGGGCGTCGGCCGGATGTCCGCCGGGGACGCCATCGCCCTGGGAGTGTCCGGCCCGTCACTGCGCGGCTCGGGCGTCGAGTGGGACCTCCGCAAAAACCAACCTTACTCGAGCTACGATCAGTTCCACTTCAACGTCCCGACACGTTCGGAGGGGGACGTCTATGCGCGTTATCTGGTGCGCCTTGACGAAATGCGCGAATCCCTGAAGATCGGCCGGCAGGCCATGGAAGGTCTTCCCGAAGGCCCGATCAAGGCGAAGGCCCCGCACGTGGTGTTGCCTGACCGCGAGGAAATGAAGACCTCTATCGAGGCGCTCATCTACCATTTCAAAATTGTGACCGAGGGCTT
>QHZM01000352.1 GCA_003224665.1 Acidobacteriota bacterium | reverse complement strand
CGTGCCGGCGCTCGGCTATTCCATCTACCACTTAGTTTCCGGGGCACAGAAACAACCTGCCGTCGAGAGGCGCCCGCGGTTCGGTGCCGGGAGCTCCACGTCCATGCACGAGGATCAGGGATCGATTGAGAACGAGTTCTATCACGCCACCTTCGACCTCTGGACCGGAGAGATGACGAGCTTGGTCGTGAAAGCAGGCGGGTGGGAGGCTCTGAGCGGGCCCGGCAACGTCGTCGCTCGCGAGCAAGACGGCGGGGACTTGTGGGAGCTGGAGGGAACTCTGAACGGGGCGAGGTTCACGGCGATGACTCGGCACCAGCCGCGCCCGCGACCCTTGCGGTCCGACTTGAGCAGCGAATTCGTGGGCGGCAGTGGAGTCACTCAAAGCGGCCCGGTCTTTTCCCAGTTCCAGGTTTCTCACCCCTTTGGCAGCGGCAGCTTCGCCACCAGGGTCAGATTGTACCCGGGCGTCCGTCGCATCGATTTCGAGACACAGATTCTGAACAACGAGCAGTCCGTGCGCTACCGTGTCCTGTTCCCCGGCGCAATCAACGGCGGCGTGCGGGTTGACGAAATTCCATTCGGAGCGGTCGAGCGGCCATCGGCGCAGGAGTTCCCCGCCCAGAATTGGATCGATTACAGCGACCGGAGCCGCGGGGTCGCGCTGCTCAACCACGGGCTTCCCGGCAACAACGTCGCCGATGGGACGCTCATGCTTTCCTTGATGCGCTCGGCGCGAATAACCGCTTATCCGTTTTTCGGAGGCTACGAGCCGGGCGTTTCATCGGATTTGGGTCTGGAGCTCGGAAAACAAATGACCTTCGATTATTCCCTCATGCCCCACGCCGGCGACTGGCGCGATGCCGCCGCCTATCGCGCGGGGATGGAGTTCAATCATCCCCTCATCGTCCGGAAGTTGACGCGCCACGCGGGACTCCTGCCGCCGCGTTGGGGATGGATCGACCTCTCACACCCAAACGTCGTCGTGAGCGCCCTCAAGCCGGCGCTCGACGGCAGCGCGGTCTTGAGAGTTTACGAGGCGAGCGGCCGGCCCACGGCCGGGGTCCGAGTCAAGTTTCAGCCAGAGATTGCCGCTGCAGATGAGGTCAACCTCATGGAAGCTCCTATCCGCAAGCTGGATGTTCGGAATGGCGCTTTGGAGTTTGATCTCGGTCCTTATGAGATCAAGACAGTGAAGGTAAAGCTCCAGCCACGGAAGGAAAGCAAGTAACACCCCGTCTGCCGGCCGGCACGGCGGGCGTCGGCTCGTACCGCCTTCGGATCGAAGGCATCCGTGGCAGGCCCATGTTCCGCGCCCGGATCAATTTCGGCGGGTAACCTCCGCCCGCAACAAAACAGCGCCCGCAGGCTCGGCGTCGTTGCGAAGAGTGCTCGAGGCTTAAATGAAGGCTTGGCGTTTTTATGGCTTCAATCATATGAGGCTCGATGAAGTTCCCCTGCCCGCTCCAAAGCCAGGCCACGTGGTTGCGAAGATCGTCTGTATTCAGCCGAGCGTGACCGAAGCGCAGTTGGCCTGCGGCATTCCAACTTTGGCGTTCGACCAGATCAAAAGACGGCTCGAAACCGAGGCTCCGGTGCAGCTCTTTGGGCACGAATTCTGCGCCAGGATTGTGGAAACCGGCGAGGGAGTCAGCAAGTTCCGCCCGGGAGACCGTGTCGCCGCGCGCGCCAAGCTGCCTTGTGGGAACTGTCCTCTGTGCCTCTCTCAGCGCGCCGACCTCTGCCGGAAGGGCCCCATTATCGGCTTTCAACTCCCGGGTTGTTTCTCTGAGCTTGCGTCGATTCCCGAAATCGCCCTGGTGAAATTGGATGACCGGATTTCCGACAACGAGGGTGCCTGCCTGCAGTCCCTCAGTGACAGTATCGCCGCCGTAGAGACCGCCAACATCCGCCTCGGTGAAGCGGTGGCGATTTTCGGCCAAGGCAGCATGGGTCTCGAGTGTATGCAGATTGCCCGGGTGAGTGGCGCCGGACGGGTCATGACCGTCGATGTCCGCGAGGAAGCGCTCAAGATTTCGAAAGAGCTCGGAGCGGATGTCGTCATTAACGCCGCCACCGAGGACGCGGTTGCCGTCATCCGGGAGTTGACGGGGGGAAATGGCGCCGACGTGGTCTTTGAATGCGCCGGCGGCAGCCCGAAGCAAGGACTTGCCGGAAGCAAGACACTGACCCAGGCTATTGACGCTGTCCGCTCAGGCGGCAAGCTTGTCGGGCTCTCCTGGTTCGGCCAGCCGCTCGAAATCAATGTCGACCTGCTGCGCGAGCGCAGCTTGCGCTGGGTCTTTCCGGACATCAGTACGCTTGCGCATCTCGAGCACACTGTGCGGCTGGTGGGTTCCGGACGGGTTCGGCTGAAACCAACGATCACGCATGTCTTGTCCGGCATCGAATCGGTCCCCAAGGCGTTTGAAATCACGGCCAATAAAGGCAAATACAAAGCTATTAATCCCGCGCAGGTAGTGATGTGAAAGGAAATACTGCTCAACAAAGGAAAGTATTCTCTTCCGAGCGCAAGCGCCTGATTGCGCTCAAGACCGCGCTCCTTTCTGACGCGCTGGGCAAGGCCGGCGCGATGGACCACGAGATCAAATGTCTTTCGGCGAATTGCCGGATGGCGGGCCCCGCCGCCACTCTGCGCGTTCACACGGCGGACATCCTCATGGTCGGAAAGGCTGTTTCGATCTGCCCGAAGGGCCATGTATTGGTTATTGATGGGCAAGGGGAGCTGACCACGGCGCTATGGGGAAGCATCATCACCGTCGCTTCGCGGCTGAAGGGCATGGAAGGCGTGGTCATCGATGGGGCGGTGCGCGACATCGAGGGTATCCGTAAAGAGCGCTTTCCGGTTTTTGCCCGGGCTGTAGTACCGAATGCCGGTGGCGCTGAATATGTCGGCGAAATGAATGTTCCGATCCAGTGCGGCGGTGTCGTGGTAAAGCCGGGCGACTGGGTGGTGGGCGACGATGACGGTGTAGTAGTTATTCCTGCGGACCGATTGCCC
>QHZM01000351.1 GCA_003224665.1 Acidobacteriota bacterium | reverse complement strand
CGCGCATCAGAAACTCTTCAGAAAAGCCCACGCACAGAAAAGCGATTGCCCAGAGAACGGCGTAATAGACCGCTTCCCTCCCCCTGAGCGCAAAACTTTCGAAGGAGAAATCGTGCATCGCCCACAAGACAACCAGGAGCGCAGTGAGTGCAGCAAACCCGAAACCGATTCCCTGCCAAAATTGTGTTCCAAAGGCGCCCCGTGCCGGGAGCCCGTAAGCGCTGAGAGACCGCCTTTCAATCCGTCCCATCGCGCTCGCCGCGGCTAGAACCGCCGCAAAGACAATCCCTTCTCTCAAGAGGAGCGCGGGAGGCGTGAACACCTGCGAAGGACGAATGACGAGTGGTGCCAGGCCCCACAAAATCAAGCTAAAGCTGAATGCCAGTGCGGCAAAGAGCAGCAGGCGCCAGCCGGCGCGGACTCCGCTCGGACCAACAAAAATTCGAATCGTGATCGAGTGAAGCAGTGAGGGAAGTCGCAGCATCGCGCGTTCCCCGCCAGGCGGTCCGCCTTTTCTCAACTCGCCGGCTTCGTGAGGCTGGGCGGGAGCGTCCGGGTCTGGCTCGTCCATAGCGCTTATCCCTTCGGGACCAGGGCGGCCTCAATGGCCTCGGACTTTTTGTAGGCCCGGCGGCCGGATCCTCTTCGCCAGCGCCGATGCATCGGCTGCGCACGCGCCCAGCGCGGCCTAATCGTTGAGCTTGAGCACGGCGAGGAACGCCTCTTGCGGAATATCCACGCGGCCGACGCGCTTCATCCGCTTTTTGCCCTCTTTTTGCTTTTCGAGCAGCTTCCGCTTGCGCGTGATGTCACCGCCGTAGCACTTGGCGAGAACGTTTTTGCGGACCGGCGGGACGTTCTCGCGCGCGATCACTTTTGACCCGATCGAGGCCTGCACGGCGACTTCGAAAAGCTGGCGCGGGATCAGCTTCCGCATTTTTTCGCAGAGAGCGCGGGCGCGGAAGTAGGCGTGGTCGCGGTGGCAGATGAAGGAGAGCGCGTCCACGGGTTCGCCGGCGACGAGCAAGTCCACTTTGACGAGATCCGACTCCCAGTACCCCGAGAAGTGGTAGTCCAGCGAAGCGTAGCCGCGCGAAATCGACTTCAAGCGGTCGTAGAAGTCCAGGACGATTTCGTTGAGAGGAAGCTCATAAGTCAGGAGCACGCGTTTGGGCGAGACGTACTCGAACCCCTTCTGAACGCCGCGCTTTTCTTCGAGGAGTTTCAATATCCCGCCGAGGTGCCCGTCCTGAGTAAGAATCAGCGCCGTGATGATCGGCTCGTCAATCCTCGCAATTTCGCCCGCCGGCGGGAATTTGGCAGGGCTCTCGATGTGGAGCAGGCCCAGGAACCCGCAGCGGAAGCCGAAACCCAGTGCGACGGAATTTTCCGGATCGTAGAAAAACGAGGAATCGTTCAGCCGCAGCTTTTCGAGGGCGTCGCGAAGGGGCTCGTATTCGCCGGCCTCGATGGGGTATAGCCCCGCAAAGACCATGGGCTTGATTTCCTCGAAGCCGGGCAGAGGTCCTGCCGCGGGACGCTCGTCGTCCGTGATGGTGTCGCCGATGCGGGTGTCAGAGACGCGCTTGATGTTGGCGATCGCGAAACCGACCTCGCCGGCCTGCAGACTCTCCACGCGGACCGGCTTGGGCGTCAGAACGCCAAGCTCCTCCACCGTGTACACCTGTCCGTTCGACCAAAGGCGGATTCGAGTCCCCACGCAGAGGGTCCCCTGGACGACGCGCGTCAGGACCACAACCCCGCGGTAGCTGTCGAACCAGGAATCGAAGACCAGGGCCTGGAGCGGTGAATCGGGGGCGCCGCGCGGCGGAGGGATACGAGCGACAATCGATTCGAGCACCTCGTCAATCCCGGTCCCCTGCTTTGCGCTGATCAGGAGCGCTTCACTCGGGTCCAAAGCGAGCGCGTGCTCGATTTGTTCCTTCGTGGCCTCAACCTCTGCGCCCGGCAAGTCGATCTTGTTGATGACGGGGATGATGGTCAGCTTATTGTTGAGAGCCAGTTGGGCGTTGGCCAGGGTCTGGGCCTCGACGCCCTGCGAGGCGTCAATGACGAGCAGGGCTCCCTCGCAAGCTGCGAGGCTGCGCGAGACCTCGTAAGAAAAGTCAACGTGACCCGGGGTGTCAATCAGGTGGAGCTGGTATTCGCACCCGTCCCGAGCGCGATAGAGCAGGCGCACGGCGTGGGCCTTGATGGTAATGCCGCGCTCTCGCTCGAGATCCATGGAATCCAGGACTTGGTCCGTCATCTCGCGCTTGGAGAGCGCGCCTGTCTTCTCGAGCAACCGGTCAGCCAGCGTGGACTTGCCGTGATCAATATGGGCGATAATCGAGAAGTTGCGGATGGATTGCGCCTTGGTTCTAGCAAAAGCGAGATATGCTGTCAATTTTAGCGAGGACTTCAGCTCGCGAGGAATCTACCTGAGCCGGGCCGACTGACCGCCATGCCGGACCTCAAGAAGCTCCACGAGAAGGCGGAGAAATACCTGCAAAAACAAAAGGTAGAGTCCGCCCTCGAAACCTACCAGGAAATTTACAAGTACCAGCCCCACGATTCGGACGTTCTCGTCCACCTCGGCGATCTCTCACTGGCCCTGAACCGCACGCGCGACGCGCTGCGTTACCAGTCGCTGCTGGTTGAGCTCTACATCAAGCGCGACGACTTGGCGAAGGCCGTCGCGACGTGCCGGAAGGCCCTGAAGAGCGCTCCGCACGAAGTGAACGCCCTGATGAAGCTCGCCTCGCTGCTCGAGAAGACGCAGAGGCAAGGCGAGGCCCTCGAGGCCTATCGCGAAGCCTTCGAAATCTACCGCAAGGCCGGAGACGCGGCGCCGGCGATGGCCTGCCTGCAACACATCATCAAGCTCGACCCCGAAAACCTTGACGCGCAGGTGCTTCTCGGCGATGCGGCGGCGCGAGCGGGCCAGCTGAAAGTCTCAGCCGCAGCATTTTTGAAGGCAGCCCAACTGGCAAAAAATGCCGGCCGGGAGGACCGCTGGGCGGAGCTCGTCGAACGCGCCCACTCCATCGACCGCCAGGACGAGACCGCATCCATTGCGGCGGCCGAGGTCTTCCTGAAAAAAGGCCGCGCGGCCGAAGCAGCCGCGCTGCTGCAGCCGGTCGCCCAGCGCAAGCCGGACGATCTCCCTATTCTCGAACTCCTTGCCAGAGCCTACCTTCGGACTGGCGAGCAGGTAAAGGCAGAACCGCTTTGCTGGAAGCTCTACCAGGCCCGGCCGGAAAAGATCGACATCCTGCTCGAGCTGGTTGACCGAATGGCGCAGAGCCGCCACGTCGAAAAGGCCCTGGAGATCGTGGGAAAGTTAAAAGGCCAGCTTGTCCAGCAAGGCAAAAGGGACGATCTCTTGAAGGTCGTGGAGAAGGTTTACGGAGCCGACGAAAACAATCCGGCTGTCCTCGAGGCCCTCGCCAATCTCTACAACGAATCGAATGATGAGATGGGACTGCGGCGATCGCTGACCCGGCTTTTCAACCTTTTCCTGTCCGGCGAACAGTACCAGAAAGCTGCCGATACGCTGGATAGGATCATCGACGTAGACCCGTACGGCGAAGGCCACAACGACCGCCTCCTCAACTTGGAAGGCCACATCGACGCGGTATTGTACAAAAACATCCAATCCCGCGTCGAGGTGTCGCCGGGATCGAGCGCGGCGGTCTATGGCCAAACCGCCCGCGGACCCTCGGAACTGCGAGAGACCGACTCCATCGACGAACTGATCGTCGAAGGCGAGATGTACCAGCAGTATCAGCTCCCGGCCAAGTTGAAGGAGACTCTGGAGAAAATCGACCGGCTTTATCCGGGAGCCCAGGAGAAGAACAAGAGACTCCGCGAGCTCTACGAGTCGGCGGAATTCACTCCCACGCCTGCCCCTTCCCTCCCCGTTGCGGCCGCGGCCGGCCACGCGTCCGCGGCAGCACCCTCGGCGCGGTCACTGGAAGAGATCAGAAAGATTTCGGAAATCACCGGCCACATCTACCGCGAATCGACGCCCCAGGGGGTGACCCAGGTCGCCGTCAACGAAATCGGGCGCGCCCTGAATGTCAGCCGCTGCTGGGGGGCCCTTGGCACTCCGGAGCGCGCTCCGGCACTCGCCGTCGAATACTGCGCCCCCGCCGCACCTCCTTCGGACATCGCCGCGGTGTTCAAGTTGTATGCAGCTCTGATGCGTCAGGCAGCGAGTAACCCGGAGGGGTGGTCGATCAAAGACACGCTCCAGTCGCCAATTCTGGCCCCAGTCCTGGCTGAGGCCCGGAAGCTCGGTGTCAAGTCGCTCCTGGCCCTCCCTTTGATCGACCGCGAACAACCTGCGGGAATGTTGCTCGTGCAGCAGTGTGATCGCAATCGCCCCTGGACCGCTGGAGAGTCGCTATTCCTAAAGGCAATCACCACACAAATTGTTATCGCTGTAAATAATACCAAACTGAGGCGCCTGGTGCGCTCGCTCTCCGGGTCCGATGAAGAGACCGGCCTTCTCCCGAGGAGTTCCTATATTGACTGTCTGCTGGCGGAAGCGCAGCGGGCGAAAGAGCTGGGCCAGCCGTTATCTGTTTGCCTGCTCGAGCCTTCCAATCCCTCAGGCCTGGTCAAGACTCTGGGTGACACGGGCGTGCACCGGTATTTCCGGGAGGTCAGCAATGCCGTGCAGTCGAACCTCCGACAGAACGACGTCGCGATCCGGTACAGCCCGTACTCCATCGTCGTGGTATTTCCGGACACGGCTTTGCCGCAGGGGGGTCTGGCGGTCGAAAAGCTGCGCGGAGTCATGGCACAAGTAAAATTGGACGGCGCCGCTACTCACGCCTTTTGTTCCGCAGTATGCGACGTCCCGCTCGGACCCGAATTTGACGCGGTCGACGGCGTCACCGAGGTGATCAACCGGCTTGAGGCCGCGCTTGCCCAGACGCGCAAAGAAGGCGGTAAGCGCGTCCTCCTCTCGACATTTGGAGCGCGGGACCAGCCTTGAAATTGACCATCCATCCTCGGGCGATTCTTATTTTGAAGGCCCCAGGACGACAAGAAGGATATTCGAGTAGAGTCCTCAGCTTCGCGGCAGAGGACCGGCGCCCGGCTCCTCGCGCTCGAGCCAGGCAATTCCAGACCGAGGATTGAATGCTGGTGCTTTAAAACTTCCAGCCGCCTGCCTCGGGCTGCCGTCCTTCCCGCTGCATCCCCTGCGCAGCCGCTCCTTGATAAGGGCCTGGAATCAATCGAACAATCTCTCAGCAAGTTCGTGGAGAAGGGCGCGATAACGGGCGAGCAGAAATCTCAAACCGTGGCGCGCCTCAAGCCCACGTTGAGACTCGAAGACCTTGCTGCCTGCGATCTGGTGATTGAGGCCATCACGGAAAACCTCGCTCTCAAGAGGGAACTTTTCGCGGAACTCGACCGGCGCGTCCAGCCGGCGGCTGTCTTCGCCAGCAATACTTCCTCACTTTCTATTACGGAAATGATGACCGCCACCCGGCGCGGACCGCGGTTCCTGGGCCTGCACTTCTTCAATCCTGTGCCCTTGATGAAACTCGTCGAAGTCGTGAAGACGGTGGTGACAGACCCGGCGACGGTTGACCTCATCCTCGCTTTTGCGCGCAAGCTCGGAAAGACTTCGATCCTCACCTCGGACCGGGCGGGATTTATCGTCAACCGTCTTCTCGTGCCCTACCTGCTTGACGCCGTCCGCGCTCTGGAAGAAGGATTCGGCACGATTGAAGATATCGACCTGGGCATGAAGCTCGGGTGCAACCATCCCATGGGACCGTTGACCCTGCTCGATTTCGTCGGGATTGATACCACTTACTATATTGCTGAAATTCTCTTCAACGAATATCGGGAAAAGCGCTTCGCGCCGCCCCCGCTGATGAAACGGATGGTCCTGGCGGGCCTGTACGGCCGGAAATCCGGCAAAGGCTTTTACGATCACTCGGACCCGAAGAATCCGAAAGCCAACAAGCAGCTTGAACGGTAGAGCCGCGGCGCGGCGCCGCGCTCTCGAATGGGTGCCGGAATATGACCTATCAAACCTTGCTCTGTGACAAGCGCGACGGGATCTCCACCGTCACGGTGAACCGTCCTGAAAAGCTCAACGCGCTGAACCGAACTGTGCTCGAAGAACTGAACGATTGCTTCCTGGCCCTGCAAAGTGATCGGGAGGTCCGCGCGGTTATCCTGACGGGCGCGGGAGAAAAAGCCTTCGTGGCCGGAGCAGACATCAACGAGCTCGCCTGCACGCTCCGCGTCGCATCAGAGAACGCCCGCTTCGGCCAGCCCGAGGTGAAGCTTGGCATCATCCCGGGTTACGCGGGAACACAACGCCTAGGCCGGTTGGTCGGAAAGGGTCGCGCGCTGGAAATGATCCTGACTGGAGAGCAGGTGACGGCTCAGGAAGCTTATCGGATCGGGCTGGTGAACCAGGTCGTGCCGGCCAAAGAATTGGCGGCCGCCGCGCGCGGACTGGCCGAGAAAATGACCGCGAACGGCCCGATTGCCGTACAATTCGCGCTGGAGGCAGTGAACCGCGGCATGGAGATGACGCTCAAGGAAGGCGAACTGCTCGAGGCCACGCTCTTCGGGCTGTTGTGCGTCACGGCCGACATGAAGGAAGGGACGCGGGCCTTCCTCGAAAAGAGACCCGCGAAGTTTGAGGGGAAATAGCCTGCTGCTCGGAAACAAGCTCGCGAAATGAACTGGGGAAAGTCAGTCCTCTTCTAAGTCCTTTGGACTCGGATGGCCTCTCGACGAAAGTCTCGTGAACTCGCGCTCCAGATGTTGTTCCAGTGGGAAATGGGACAACATCCGCCTGAACACGTCATTGCGACCTTTCTCAAAAACCAAAAACTCGAACCGGAAGTGGCGAATTTTGCGCGCACCCTATTTGAGGGCACGGTCGGGGAAATCAAAAATCTCGATCGCCTGGTGCGCGAGCAGAGCGAGCACTGGCGTCCCGAGCGCATGGCGGCCGTGGACCGCAACCTCCTCCGCGTGGCACTCTATGAGCTCCTCCATTACCCGGAGACGCCCGCCGCTGTGGTGATCAACGAAGCACTCGAAATCGCTCGCCGGTTCTCCGGAGAAAACTCCGTCGAATTCATCAATGGAGTCCTGGACGGAGTCCGAAAAACTCTCGCCGCTCCGAAGTCCTGATCCCAGTGTGTCCAGGAAGTACTCCGTCCGCAAAACAGAGAACTACGAATTCCGCGTTTGGCCGCTGACGATCCGCCCCGGGAGCTCGACCGGCAACGGCCCGCTCAATTCATGCCCGTGCGCCCACGTGCGAGGGCAGACATTTCGTCCAGGAGGGCCCTCACCTGCTCGGGCGAGGGCGCTTCGGCGTATAGGCGCAAAACATTCTCAGTGCCCGAAGCTCGCAAAAGCAGCCAGGCCGATTCGCCGAAGATCAGCTTGACGCCGTCCAGGTCGTCCACGCCGGTTACTTCCAGCCCCGCCACGCTCTTGATCTTGTTCCGTCCCACCTGCTGGACGATGCGATGGGCTTTTGCGAGCTCGATTTCAAGGTCCACGCGGTCGTAATAGTGCGGGCCCAATTCCTCATTCAGTTCTCGGACGAGTTCGCCGAGCGTGCATCCCTTATCCGCCACGACCTCGGCCAGGAGGAGCGAGTTCAGGATGCCGTCCCGCTCGGGCAAATGGCCCTTGATCCCGATGCCGCCGCTCTCTTCGCCGCCGATCAGGATGTCACGCGTGAGCATCAGCTCGCCAATATACTTGAAGCCGATCGGCGTCACGTGAAGCGGGAAGGCGTATTTGCGGGCGAGCTTATCGATCATCCGGGTGGTTGAAAAAGTCTTTACTACTTCGCCGCGCAGCTTCAGGTCCTCAGCCAGGTGCTTGAGTAAAATCGAAAAGATTTTGTGGGAATCAACCAGGGCCCCGTTACGGTCGATGGCGCCCACTCGGTCGGCATCGCCGTCGGTGGCCAGTCCCGCGTCGAAGCCGCCCGCCAGCACCGCCTGGCGTAGTTCTCCCACGTGCGGTTCGATCGGTTCGGGGTTCAAGCCCGGGAAAAGAGGGTTGTGTTCGGAATGGATTTCGCGATAGGAGATCTTCGCTTCATCGAAGAGCCTGGCGATGCAGCCGCGAGCCGCGCCGAACATGGGATCAATTACGAATCGCCGGCCCGAAGCGCGGATCCTTTCCAATTGAACCATGCTTTTGAGCCGGTCGAGATACGGCGGGACGAGGTCGGTGGTCTCGATGCTGGCAGCTTTCCCTTTACGGGCGCGCGCGCCGGAACCGCCGGCCTCGGCGAGATAGGTCTCAATCCGGCGGATGATCGCCGGAGGCGCTGAGCCTCCCTCGGGCGACTTGAATTTGACGCCGTTCCAGCGGTAAGGATTGTGGCTCGCCGTGATGACGATCGCCCCGGCCGCTTGGCGGGCGACCACCGCATAGCTGACGGCCGGTGTGGGCGCGGCGCGGTCGCCCAGGGTTACCGGGATGCCGGCGCTGGCAACGACTTCTGCCGCGGCACGGGCGCATTCGGAGGAGAGGAACCTTGTGTCATAGCCGACGACCAGCCCCTTCTCCGGCTTTCCCTCCTTCCGCACATATTCGGCAATGGCGGAGGCCACGAGGCGGACGTTCGAAAAAATGAAGTCGTCACCGATCACGCCGCGCCAGCCGTCGGTGCCGAACTTGATGGTCGTGCTCATAGGGGGTGCGTTTTCGAAGCCGAGAACGGCCGCCTTCAACCCGGCGCTTGCGGGAATGACTCTGTGTCAGAGCCGGCCACGAACTCCTAGAGAAGTTTTTCAAGACCGCGCCGTTCAAGCTCCTGGACGGCTATTCCCACATCTTGGGACCGGCCGCGCGCGCAAACCAGCATTGCGTCGTCTGCGTCCACAATGACCAGGTCCTGCACGCCCACTGTGACCACAAACTTTTTGGGCGAGACGATGATATTCCCGCCCGAGCCAAGGCAGAGGCTGTGCCGGGGCCTCACGTTTCCTTCGCCATCCTTTTGGTTGAGGTCGTAAGCCACTGCCCAGCTTCCGACGTCGCTCCAGCCGAGGTCCGCCGACACGGCGTAGACACGGGATAAGTTTTCCATCAGCGCGTAGTCAATCGAGACCTTCTCGAGCCTTGGGTAGAGCCGGTCGAGCGTTCGCCGCGCGCGCACACCGCCGGCGGATGCGATGCGTTCGAGAATTCTCGCCATGTCAGGCTTAAATCGCTCGAGGTTCGAAATCAGCGTCGAAGCTCGCCAAATAAACATTCCGCCATTCCAAAGGTAGCGACCCGACGCAACATAGCGGCGAGCGAGGTTGAGCGGCGGCTTTTCCGTAAACTTCTGTACCCGGTAAATCTTCTCGCCGCGCCTCCGCGCCTCGAGCCGTCCCAAACGCACGTACCCAAATCCTGTTTCGGGTCGCGTGGGCTTGAGCCCCAGGATAACGGAGTTCCCCTCGGCGGCAGCCCCCCGACGGGCTCAGCCACGATCTGCGCGCGCGGGACCATCGGCAACCGGCGGCAGACTTCGTCCCGCACGAGGCGGCTTGTCAATACGTAGGTCCGCGCAGGCGAAATAAAACCTTTGAGCCGGGCCACCGTCTGCTCGAGCAGAGTCCCGCGCCCGTAGAGCTCCAGAAGCTGCTTGGGCTGTTTTCGGCGACTGAGGGGCCAGAAACGCGTTCCGCTGCCTCCCGCCATGATGACTGCATATACGTGATTGAACACGGCGTCTCTCGGCATCAGTCCGTCAGTCGAAGACCAGCTTTTGGACCTTTGCCGCTTTTACACCGCGCCTGGCCAGCGGGCGGCGGAAGTCCTTGTCGAGATCGGGAACATAAAACTTGAGCAGTCGCGTTTTTTCTCCGGGGACGAGCCGGTAACGCGACACGCCCGGAGGAATCAGCCACGTCTCTCCCGTGCAGTATGCGAGCCAGCCCGCATCCGTCTCGACGCGCCCTTCGCCTTCGAGGACCGATAGGACTTCAGCCCGGTCTTTGCGCCCTTCAAACGACGCAATCCTTTGGACGGTCAGCTCCTCCACGGCGAAATACCGGCTGGCGAGAACGAACCGGCGCAAGCCGAATGGCGACCGGAAGGCAACTCTCGGTAAATCGCGCAGGGCCGGCAAATCCACTCGCGTCACTTCCAGTCCCTTTTCCAGATGGAGCGGCCGGGGCTTTCCGTCCAACCCAAGCCGGCCGAAGTCGTCCAGACGATAAGTCAAATCCGAGTTTTCCTCGGCCTCGAAGAGCACAAGGCCCGGCCCCAGCGCGTGGACCGTCCCTGGCGGCACGAAGATCGCTTCGCCCGTCTTGGGGTGGAACCTGTTCAAGAGGTTTTTGGAAGTCCCTTTTTCGAAGGCCGCTTTCAAGGCGTCCTTATCGACTCCCGGTTTCAGCCCCAGCAAGATGTCTGCTCTGCGGTCCGCGCCGACGATGTACCACATTTCGTATTTGCCGAGGCTCCCCGGGTCGTGGACCCGGGCGTAATCGTCGCCAGGATGGACCTGGACCGAGAGCCAATCGCTCGTAAAAATGTATTTCGCCAGGATGGGGAACCGGTGGTCTTTCCAGCGCGACCCGTGGAGTTCCGGTCCGTACGTCCGCGATGCCTCGGCCAGAGTCAATCTCGCCACGGGCCCGTTGAGGAACCGGGAGGCGTCGTCCGTGATCCACACTTCGCCGATCAGCTCCTGCCCCGGCGATCGAGGGTCCGCGGGAGAATTCTGGGAACCAGGACTTACCGGCGCCGTGAAGAGCGGGGCCAGGTCTTTTCTGCCCCAGATTTTTGGCTTGAGAACAGCGGAGAGCTGGAGCGGAGTGTCAAGCTGCGCCATAGGCCGCCTAGAGCTTGGCGAAATATTCTTTCAGGCGTCTTAACCCCTCCTCGATTTGCTGGCGCGAGGCTGCGTAGGAGATTCGAATGTGGTCGCTGGTCCCGAAGGCGGCGCCGGGGACGACCGCCA
>QHZM01000350.1 GCA_003224665.1 Acidobacteriota bacterium | reverse complement strand
GCGTTAACCGATCACCGTGAATTCGGCGAGTGGTTTCGTGTGAAACTGGATGGTCCATTCGTTCCGGGTCAGATCTCGCGTGGCCACATTACCTATCCTGGCTACGAGCAAGTCAAATGGGAGGCCGTCGTGCAGAAGATGGATCCCGAACGGCTCTTTTCCTTTACCTGGCATCCCTATGCCGTCGATCCTAAAACAGATTACTCGAAGGAGACAGCAACGCTCGTCGAATTCAGGCTGGAGAAGACCACGAGCGGCACGCTGCTTCTGCTCACGGAGTCCGGCTTCGAAAAAATCCCGGCAGACCGCCGCCTCGAAGCATTCCGCATGAATGACGGCGGTTGGGCAGAGCAAATGAAGAACATCGTGAGCTATGTCGGGCAAAGGTCGTAGCAGCATGGCTGCCAAACGGCGGGATCACGCACCCGTTTTTGCCGCGCTGGGCGACGAGACACGGCTATCGCTGGTTGCAGTGCTCTGCGGCGGGCAACCACGTTCGATCTCTCAGCTAGCAGAGGGCTCCAGGCTGACCCGGCAGGCGATCACCAAGCATCTTCGAGTCTTGGAGAGTGCCGGAGTCGTGCACAGCGTCCGTTCGGGTCGCGAGAGCCTATTCGGATTCGATCCGGAGCCGATTGAAGAAATCAAAGAATACCTCGATCTCGTCTCCGAGCAGTGGGATCAGGCCTTGGCCAGGCGAAAGTCGTTCGTCGAAGACTGAGCTTTCCGTCCGTGCAAGATCGAGAACCGCAGAGTCCCGATCTGATCGGGACTCTGGGCTACTCATTGAAACTCACAAAGGAGAAGCACATGAGCAACGTACGAGTACTTGTAGGCACACGCAAGGGCGCGTTCGTTCTGACATCGGACGGAAAACGCGAAAAGTGGGACGTCAGCGGCCCGCATTTTGCGGGCTGGGAAATTTACCACCTCAAGGGATCACCCGCTGACCCGAACCGGCTGTATGCGTCGCAGACGAGCGGCTGGTTCGGGCAGATCATCCAGCGCTCAGATGACGGCGGCAAAACCTGGCACCAACCCGGCACACCCCCCGGCGAGCCGACCACCACGCCAGAGGGCATGCCCAAAGGCGAAAGCAACAAGTTCGTTTACGACGCTTCCCCCGGAACGGGCAAACCCCTCACCACGCACCAGTGGTACGACGGCACGCAGCACCCTTGGGAGTTCAAGCGGGTCTGGCATCTTGAACCCTCGCTGACCGATCCGAATACCGTCTACGCCGGGGTTGAAGACGCCGCCCTGTTCCGCTCGACCGACGGCGCGAAAACTTGGCACGAGCTCGCCGGACTGCGCGGCCACGGCACAGGGCCCAAATGGCAGCCCGGGGCTGGCGGGATGTGCCTGCACACAATCCTTCTCGATCCGACCAATCCCAAACGGATCTACGTCGCCATCTCCGCTGCCGGTGCCTTCCGGACCGACGACGGCGGCAAGACATGGAAACCGATCAACCAAGGATTGAAGTCGCAATACCTCCCCGACCCGAATGCCGAAGTCGGCTTTTGCGTTCACCGCATCGCCATGCACCGATCGCGCCCGAGCGTGCTCTTCATGCAGTTGCACAACGGCGGCGGCGCCCTGCGCAGCGACAACGCCGGCGACTTGTGGCACGAGGTCAGGGGGAATTTACCGACCGACTTCGGGTTCCCGATCGACGTTCACGCGCACGAGCCGGAGACAATTTACGTCGTCCCCATCAACGCCGAGTCGGGGCGCGTTCCGCCCGAGGGAAAGCTCCGAGTCTATCGGAGCCGGACGGGCGGGAACGAGTGGGAGGCGCTCACCAAAGGTCTGCCGCAACGCGACTGCTACGTGAACGTTCTGCGTGACGCGATGGCCGTCGATTCGCTCGATTCGTGCGGCGTCTATTTCGGCACCACCGGCGGGCAGGTGTACGCGTCGGCTAATGCTGGAGACAGTTGGACCCCCATCGTCCGAGATCTTCCGGCCGTGCTTTCTGTCGAGGTCCAGACCCTGCCATGATTCACACTGAAGATAGTGCACACTGAGAGCAACGACGACGCCGGAGACGGGAGGGAAACTCGTGCCTGAGGATGATGAGAGCATGTCTCTGCTAAAGGAAGCGAAATAGCTGCACTTACGCGAAGGGATTGGGGGGTTACAGAGTGGGGTGTGCCCCTGTCCTTGCAGGTGCGTGTTTGTTTCTTTGGGTAAGCTCGCAGCACGCCCTTTCAGGAGCAGCTATGAAACGCAAGACCGTAGTTTTGGTTGCTATTCTCGCGTACATTTTCGGCATCGCGACCCCATACATCATTTGGTATGGGTTTGGAGTGGTTGGCTACCTGTGGTCAGGCGGGGGACACGAGGTGTCCAGAAGGACGTCCCCAGACAGCGTGTTGGACGCGGTAGTGATCGAAGATGACCCCGGTGCGATGAGCAGTTTCATCTATTACCTGTACCTCGTCCCCAAGGGTACCAAGGTTTCGTACTTCAAATGTGACCCTTATATCGTGAACACGTCAGAAGGTGACGAATTGGAGGTGATTTGGCAGAACCCACACTTCTTGGAAGTCGACGCCGGTA
>QHZM01000349.1 GCA_003224665.1 Acidobacteriota bacterium | reverse complement strand
AGACACTGGCGCAGGTGGACGGCGAGGTGAAGCTTGACGTCGAGGGACAGGCCACGCAGCGCTCGGTCCTCGACGCGCTCGAGGCCCGCTACCCCGTGCTGCGCGGGACGATCCGCGACCAGGTTACGCAACAGCGCCGACCGTTCATAAGGTTTTTCGCCTGCGAGCAGGACCTGTCCCATGAGTTGCCGGACGCGCCGGTGCCCGACGCGGTCGCGACGGGGGCCGAGCCTTTTCTGGTCGTAGGGGCCATAGCCGGCGGCTAGGGGCCCACACTCCTTACGCAAGGGCCGTAGGCTGGGGAAGACGCATTCGGGCCGAATAGCCCTTTCGAAGCTTTTATCTTCTCCCTTATAGCCTAATCGATAGCGGGCCGACCGAGTGCGAAGGATCTCCAGGACCAACAAGTGGCCGGGTCCCGGAATGCAGGATCAAATTGCCCTTGATCGCCCGCGGTCAGCGGTCTTAGTAGCTGCCTACTAGTAGTCGGGCAAACTCGAGCACGGATACGTCTGCGGGCGTCGCACGAATACCTCCTGAGAAGCTTCGTTGTATTTACCGGAGATTCGGCAGGGTCAAATCCACTATTGTGGTCGGTTGACGGCGCACTCTGAAGTTATCCTGCCAATTCTGGTGCCGCCGGCCCGACACTTGGCCGCAAGTTGTCCAACTTCGGCCCGAAGTCTGCTTCGAGGACCCGAACGCCGACTACAGGGAGTAATCCGACCGCGCGGCCGCCAGGGGCGTGCGGAAATGTTGTCGGCACGTTTCTGGCAAAGGGCTATGTCGGTCTGCCACAGGCACTTGGGTTCACGTATTGAGGGGTGTGCAGGAACTAAATGAGACTGTTGAAAAAGGAGGAGGAGGGAAGGTGTTTGGGAACAACTGAGCGTTTTGGGGAGGTGTGTTTACATTTCTATTTGCCTATTCATCTTGTTTCTTTCCTTTTCCTTTCTTCCGTTTTTTCCGTCATGACCCCTCAGGCGGTGCTGAGTTCAGGGCGTAACTGCCGCTGAGTGAGGAAGCGCACCAGCCGTTTCAGGTTCTGGGCGGTAGCAGCCAAGAAGAACTGCTCGGCCACGTTCCACAGCCGCCGCAGTCGCACACGACGCAACCGGATTTGTTGCTTCAGTTCGGCAAACAAAGCCTCAATCTTGTAACGAGCCCGCTGCGATCGGTCATAGGCTGGCGTTCCGGCCAGGGCGCGGACCGCCTGCCGGGCCGGTTCCTGCCCATGCACGAACAGCCAGCGATAGGGCGCAGAAGTACAGCGTTGCTTCTGTGGACACCCCTGGCACTGCGCCACCGTCGAGCAGTAGGCGTAACCTTGACTGTCACGGCGCCGCCCCCGATAGCGCAGCGGTTTCCCTTCTGGACAGTAGTAGATCTTCTCCTTGGCCTCATAGCGAAACTGGTCTCGGGTGAAGTGTCCTCGCGTCTGATGGCGCCGATCGATGACGGGAATGTGGGGTTGGATATCCCGCGCTAGCAGCCAGGCCAGAAACTCCCCGCTCCCGTACGCCTTGTCGGCTCCCAGACACTCCGGGCGAAGCCCTAACTTCTCGACTTGTTCGACCATCCTTCGTGCGGC
>QHZM01000348.1 GCA_003224665.1 Acidobacteriota bacterium | reverse complement strand
CCAATAACGCAGGAGCTTCACGTAGATGACTTCAAGGACCAGCGCGGAGAAGCCGGAAATAAAAACCAGACAACTGAGCTGGGAAACGGGGGAAAGAGATTTCGAGTGGAATTTCATGTTGAAGCGGGGTTGCGGGAAAACAACGAGTCACGGGCTCAGAGGTCAAGCGTCAGGCGCGCGTGGAGTCCGATTTCCTTCAGACTCTTTGCCTCTTGAATTCGTCTTTGTGCCCGGCCCGTCGCACAAACTTACGGGGAGGCGATAGGACGCGCGGGAACTGGCCTCTGCCGAGGGGAGCAAATCACAAATAAGCGACGGCTTCAAGCCGGCGCATTCCAGAGCCGTTTAGCGCACCACACCTTCGAGGGGGCTCGAGGCAGTGGCGTAAAGTTTTTTCGGCATGCGGCCGGCGAGGTAGGCTTGTCGGCCGGCGATGACGGCGTGCTTCATGGCCTCCGCCATCAGCACCGCGTCTTGGGCGGCCGCAATGCCGGTATTCATCAGGACGGCGTCCGCGCCGAGCTCCATGGCAACCGAAGCGTCGGAAGCGGTGCCGACGCCGGCGTCCACGATCAAGGGCACGCCGGTGATCATCTCGCGCAGGATGCGGATATTGGCGGGGTTCTGGATGCCGAGTCCTGACCCGATGGGCGCGCCGAGCGGCATCACTGCCGCCGCGCCGGCCTCAATCAGCCGGCGGGCCGCAATCAGGTCGTCATTCGTATAGGGCAGGACAACGAAACCTTCGCGCACCAGTTGCTCGGTGGCCTTGACCAGTTCAAAGTTGTCCGGGAAAAGCGTCTTTTCGTCCCCGATCACTTCCAGCTTGATCCAATTTGAAAGTCCCACTTCCCGCGCCAGGCGCGCGGCGCGAACGGCATCTTCGGCGGAATAACAGCCGGCGGTATTGGGCAAGATAAAGTACTTCGAGCGATCGATGTAGTCGAGTAGCGACTCCTTGCTCCGGTCCGTCAAATTCACCCGCCGGACGGCCACGGTGACGATTTCCGCGCCCGAAGCCTCATGCGCCCGCACCATTTCCGGGAAACTGCGGTACTTTCCCGTACCCACAATCAGCCGCGAGCGGAATTCCCTTCCGGCGATTCGCAGAACATCGTTTTGCATTTTTCTCTCCTGAAGAGTTCATTCTAGCCGCCGGACGCTCAATTTGCAATTCACGCCGGACGGCCTTCTCCAGGCGCCGGCGGTTCGCAAGCTGACGTGCTTTCACTCAAGTTAGTTCGAAAAGTGACCGAAGAAGGTCTAACTGAGCGCGGGCTGAAGCTAAAAGGGACTTACCGCTCCGGCTGGCCCGGCGCCGGGCTGGTCTCCGGATATTCTACCGCGACGATTTTCCCGTCCGGCTCGCGCTCGAGTGTGGGCGCGTAAAGCCCGCGAAGTTCGCGGCGCCACCAGATTCCTTCCCTGCGCTTTGTCGCGAGGTCGGTAAACCAATACTGCCAGAGGACGGCCCGTACCTGGCGCGGCGGCTCGCCGGCGAAAGGATTGCGGGCAAAGAGCGAGAGGACGCTCGCCCTGTTCTGGAGAAGCAGCGCTTCGGTCTTCACCACGAATGGATAATCGCGCCACTGACCGAGCGATGCGAACCACAGGTTCCAGTCAAAACGGGGCTGGTACGGAGCGTGGATGCGCGGCGGCTGGCGCGGGTCTTGCGGCTTGTAGCGGAAAGGATAGGGCACCCAGTTCTCGCCGTCGCGCGTGCCCTGGAATTCGATTTCATAGCGAGCGCGCGTCATGACCGCGAACAGCCCGTATTGGTTGGCGAAGCGAAAAGGTTCAAGCGCTTCAATGGGTGCCGTAGGGATCGGCAAACGCGGGAAGAACAAGAAGAGCAAAAGCGCGGTGGTAACGTAGAAGACCCAGCCCAGGCAGATGCCGGTGAGAGTCGTTGACAGTCGGCGAGCCAGCGGCGAAAAGCGACGAAAGCCTTCGAATGTGCGTGCAATCCCACGCAACGCTCGCGCGATGGGTTGACCGCCAATTTTGGCCGCAGTGCCACCGAGAGGCGCCACTCCTTCGAGTTGCTCGGTGGCCACTGCCTCCGGAGACGCCGCGCTGACCTTCACCCCCAGGCGGCGGAATATTGCGTGATAGAAGCGGTCGTCGAGGAGCAGAAAACCCAGCGCCAGGACAAAATAATTAAGGAAGGTGAGATTGGCGGAGAGAATGATTCCAATCTGGAACGGAGTGACCAGCGCGAAGCAAATGATGCGGAAGCGGCGAGGCAGAAAGAGCATCCATGCCAGGCCCAGTTCGGCTACCAGCGTGAATAAGGCCGCGCCGGCCTGGAACCAGTGCGGAAGCTGCTGCGCGTACCAGCCGATCCAGTTCGGCAGCGGCCCGTTTTCATAGTAGTGGTCCATAGCCGTCAGGTGGCGCCACTGCGGCTCGCCACTGGCCAACTTGACCACGCCCGATTCAAAATAAATTCTGAACCACAGCCAGCGCAGCATGAAAAGGCTCGCGCGCGAGGGCGGGTGCTGTTCGCCGAGCCGGGGTCGCAGTCCAGGGGGCGTGAAGAACAGAGAAAGAAAACCCGCCTCAAGAAGCATGCCGTCCGATTGGTAAGAAGAGAATTCCTGAGCGGCGCTCACAAAGGAAAGGAAATTGACCGTGCATACTGCCAACGCAGCGCGCGGCCAGACGTTCAGCGCAAGCAGGACAGAAGCCAGCAAACCCGTCCAGCAGACGAGCTTGAGCGCCACCGGCCCGCTCCCGAGCCACAGGAGTGTGGGCGCAAACCAGAATCGCTCTGCCCCCAGTTGCCGCTCGACCAGACTGAGGTACTGGCCGGCAGGTAGAATCCCGTCCGGGCCGATAAGACCGCGGATTTGAAAAAGGAGGGAGTAAAACGCCGAGAGAAAGATAAGCCCCAAAGCCCGCAGAAAGATCCAGCGCGCCCAAAGGTAGCCGCGGTCGCCACCGGGCCCGGGCCCAAGCAGCCAGCGCACAATTGTTGGATGTCCGGCCTCCATAAGCCTGGCTATTTTATCCGGGTTCTGTGGCCACCGCCCATTTCGCAAACCTTTTCAGAGGGGGACCGGCAATTAAATGGCGCGCCGGTTGTTCGTTTTCG
>QHZM01000372.1 GCA_003224665.1 Acidobacteriota bacterium | reverse complement strand
CGACCCTGAGGGCCCTGCAGGCGGGTCCGCGGCTGGTACCGGCGGAGATGCTTCTGGGGCAAGTGGCTGCAACTCAGGCACAATTCCGGGAGGCGGAAAAACATTTTCTGAGGGTCCTTTCCCTCGAGCCCCAGAACGAGATTGCTCTCGGTTACCTCGGCTCTGCCTATCTTGAGGAAAAGCGCTTTGTCGACGCGCGGCAAGTTGTCGAGAGGCTCCTGCGGCTCGATCCCGCCAATCCGGCAGCCCGCTGCGAGCTGGGGATCATCGCGTTGGCTCTAAGGGAGCCCTCGGGAGGGGTATCCCCCTTCAGGACGGTCCTGCAGGGTGACCCGTCCGATGCGACCGCGCTCATGGGTTTGTTGGAAAGCCAGTTGCTTCTTTGCCGGCGAGCCGAAGCCCGGCTTTCCGCCCGAAAGTTGACACGCTTGCTCACCCCCCGGGATCCTCGATATTTTCGGGTCGCAAGCCTCTTGGCGGCCCACCACGACTACGTTGCCGCCATCCCGTTGATGGAGAATGTGCAGCGCGAGTTCCCGCAATCTTACGAGGTGAACTTCAATCTGGCACTCGCCTATTTTGATGCCCAAGCAAACGAGAAGGCCGCCGAGACGCTGGGGCCGCTGATCAGTCATGAGCCCCGGGCGGAAGCATACAACCTGCTGGCCATGGTGGAGGAGCAGCGACAACGCTATCTCGAGGCGGTCCGTGCGTTCCAAAAGGCCGCCGAACTGGACCCTCGCAACGACGATTATCGCTTTGACTATGGGTACGAGTTGTTGCGGCACCAGACAACCGATGCAGCGATCGCTGTTTTTGCCAGCGGCGTGCGCGATTTCCCGAATTCAGGAAAGATGCGCGTCGGGCTGGGCTGCGCGCATTATGTGGCGGGAAAATATGAGGAGGCCGCACAGAGCATTCTTCAGGCCACAACGCTTGATCCCCACAATCGGCTGGCATACTTCTTTTTGGGCAAGGTTTACGAAAAGGCATATGCACTGCGGGACGCCATCAGCGACAAGTTCCAGGCTTACGTGCAACAAAGGCCGGACGACCCTTGGTCTTACTATCACTACGGAATCATTTTGTATCTGCGCTCCCAGGCCGATCCTCACCCCGATTACGAGCCGGCCAAATCCTGCCTGGGAAAAGCTATTCATCTCAATCCCGGCTTTGCGGAAGCGTATTTGCAGCTCGGGATCATTTCCCAGAGGGAAGGACAATTCGACCGGAGCGTCGGATTTCTCGCGCGCGCCGTCCAGGCGAATCCGAAGCTGGCAGCGGCCCATTATCGGCTGGGACAGGCCTATACGCGACTGGGGCAAGGCGAGAAGGCCAAGCTTGAATTTGCGCTCTTTAAGAAAATCGATTCGGAGAGCCAGGCAGAACCTGAAAGACGACAAATTATTCAATTCCTGGTTAAGGGCCAGCCGTAACCAGGGCTTCTTCTCTTGTCACTTGACCGCTGGGACTTTGGCCCATCAGCTCCTTCACTCCCTTCGGCTGATCGCCGGCAAGGCAAGCTCATCCAACCATCGCTCGCCCACTGTTGTGGCTCTTCTCGCATGGCCTCGATGGCTTGCTGACTCACCCTCGATAAGAAGACCCTGACCATCGTTCCCGGAGTGCCGCTTGATACTCGCGCGTTAAGGCGCCACGCCCGAGGAGATCGCTGCCCCATCGCCAGTGGGGGAAGCGAGGTCCATTCCTTTTGAGCGCCTTGTTGACCGCGGGTGAGTTTTACAACTGAGCCGCATTCGGCAGTTCAGCCCAACGCGACACGTCTAATTTCTAGGAAGGCGAATTCCCCACCGACTAGTTCAGATTCCTCAGCAGGTTGGCGATTTCTTCGTGGTGTCGGGCCATCGCCAACTGGAGAGCTCTGATCTTCACGCGGGTGTCCTTCCCTGCGCCGTGGGATAAGAGGAGTTTCGCCATCTGCTTGTCGCCCACTTCAGTTGCCACGCAAAGAGGCGTGAATCCCTCCGGCCCCGCGTTGATGTCCGCTCCACGCGCCAGGAGGAACTCCGCCACCTCCTTCTGGCCTCCCCTCACTGCCCAATCCAGAGGAGTTTGGCCAGCGCCGTCATCGCTCGAGAGCAGTCTGGGGTCAGCCTCCAGAAAGCGTCGAACCTCATCCAACCGCCCCAAGGCGCACGCCAGGTATATGTCCACGCGTGCACCATACGCGAGGAGCGGATTTGCCGTTTCCCTCTGCCGCCTCGCCGCTGCGATCTCCAAAAGTGGTTTGTCCCAAACGCCACCTCGGGCATTGGAAAGGGAGGGGTCGCGCTCAAGCAATTCCTGAAGTCGGCCGACCTTACCCAAGGCGACCGCGTCGGAAGGTTCCAACGTTGCGCCGCGCGCCAGAAGAAGACCGGCTACTTCACGGTTGTCGTATGCTGCCGCATAGTTCAGAGGGGTCCGACCTCGGGCGTCCCTGGCGTTGACATCGGCTCCGAAGTCGATAAGCAGCGCCGCAACTTCTTTATACCCGCGCGCCGCCGCGCCATGCAAAGGAGTTTCTCCGGAAGATTTGGCGCGAGCGTTCACGTCCGCGCCGCTCCGCAGCAGGAGCTCCGCGGCCTGCGCGCGCTCTTGGAAGCTACCTCCCGCTGCAAAATGGAGTGGCGTTTCACCGAGGTCGTTTCTTTGGTTGACCAATCTGGGATCCTCGCGAAGGAGTGCGGCCAGCTTCGGGATGTCGTTGTCCAAGATGGCCTGGTTGATCTGCTCAACCGCCGCAGCCGTGGACACAGATGCGCTCGCGACACAGATGATGCAAAGGACTACCTTCTCGTTTACACCCATACGGGCCTCCTGCTCCGGCAGGGTTACCTGGGCTCCCTTGATACGCTCGCAATGCAAGGGAGCCAATAAGTATCTGCCGGTCCTTACCAGCGCCAGGCCTACCAAGCTGAGTTGCGATCCACCAGGTGCTAGACGCGACTGACCCTAACCTTTCGCGGTACCAGTCCCATGGAGGCAAGAATGTCATGTACTTCGGCTGGGCTGACGCGGGGCTGAATCCGCGCATGGGTGTCGAGTATTATGAGCAGGTTGCCGAGCGGATGGGGCCCTCCACCAACAGTTTCTTCCGCCTCTTCATGGTGCCCAGAATGTTTCAATGCGACGGAGGCGTGGGCGTGAGCACCTTTGATGCGATGACACCGCTCGTCAGGTGGGTCGAGAAGGGCGTCGTGCCGGAGCGCATCATCGGCTCGCGCATCGTCGAAGGCAAAACTATCCGCACTCGTCCGCTCTGCCCCTATCCGCAGGTGGCGAGATACACCGGCACCGGAAGCATTGATGATGCCGCCCACTTTATCTGCCGCCAACCATAACGGGGGCAGGCTTCAGACCGATGACCTTGGTGACTATTAAAGAGTTACGGTCATAGGAATCGATTACAGGCTCCAGGCAGTATGGTTCGGCTCGCGCCGGTCCTTTAGATAAGGAGAGTCAGTAAGCCTCAACAGTTTGCGGACCTCCGTTGGTCTGGAGGGAACACTTCGGGTGCGTGCATGGGAGTGAGATTCGGGAGTTCGGGTACATTGGGAACGCATTTCAAGAAAACGGGATGCTGGTCTTCCGCTCTGAGCGTCGAGGGAGTGAGGCTGGTGTTTGGCTTTCGGCGTATGACGTACCCGGGGGCAAGCTTCTGGTTCCCCTGAGGATGGAAGGGTGACGCAGTGAACCTCTGGCGCGAGGGCCAAAAAGTCCGTTGGCCCTAGGCAGAGGGGCTTGGAGTAAGGAGGCTGGCCATTGCCTGAGCCTCTGTCCTGATTCGCTGCTTTGCGCCCGCAAATGAGGAATAGGGTAGTGGTCCCGTGCTTGGGAAGATCGCTGCCCAACAGGCAGAGGATGAAGCAAGGTCCACCCTTTTTGAGCGGCGGATAAAAGAGCTTGACGTGAGATATATTTTATATTACATCGTCTGCGTGCGTCACGGCGTCAAGACAGAGTCACTGACAAATCAGGTGTACAAGGTACTCAAACAGCAGATTGGCAGCGGTCACTTCAGACCGGGCGAACGAATCTACGAACAGGTTCTTGCGCAACGCATGAGGATAAGTCGCACACCTATCCGTGAAGCCCTTCTCAAGCTGGAGAGAGACGGTTTGGTTATCTGCAACAGCCGTCGGAGCTACAACGTGCGCCGTCTCAGTGTCGCCGACGTTAAGGAAATCTACCAGATCCTCGGAATTCTCGAGAGCTCAGTGGCGGGCCTGGTGGCCGGCCAGATCACGCCTGACGACGTCGAACTCTTACGGCGATACAACGCCCGCATGGAGGCCGCTTCCAATGAGAGCGACTTGCCGGCCTTCGGTGCCTGGAACCGAAAGTTTCACGACGTTTTCCTATCCAAGTTTGGAAATCGCACGATGTGCGAGTTGTGCGACTCTGTCCGCCAGCAGCTTTACAACTTTCCAGTCTCCCGTGCTTCGTTAAAAGAGTGGATAAAAAAGTCGGTCCGGGAGCACTCGGAGATCATCCGCCTGGCCGAAACCCAAGATGGGAAAGGGCTGGAAGAGTACTTCCGGCACACGCATTGGAGCGAGGAGAGGAATCTTGAGTACATCGAAAAGGCGTATGACCGTGACGGGGATGCTGCCGTGCCGGCTTAGGCGCAGGTGGTGAATTCGCCGGGCGGGAAACAACAGGGTTTCGACGTAGGCAGATTCTAAGACTGGGGATGCGTTCTCTTCGCGTCGGGTTGGGTTCCTCATCAGCAGGAGGCGGGCAGTTTGCCCGGCGACCTATCCTGAACCGCTATAGGAGGTTGGTATGAGCTCGTACTCAAAAGTTTGCGGGTTGTTCCTTATGGGGAGTTTATTCGTCGCGCTGGGGACTCAGGCATATGGCCAGGGAACCCAGAGCACCGTCTTGGGCACGGTGACCGACTCGTCAGGAGCGCTGGTCCCCGGAGCCACGGTCACTGTCAAGAACCAAGGCACGGGCATTGAACGGAGCTTGACGACGAACGAGAGCGGGGATTATCGCATTGCAGGCCTCGAGGCCGGCATGTACCAGGTCAGCGTCAAGGCCGATGGCTTCAAGTCTTACGTCCGCACTGACATTGACCTCAACTCGAGCCAGATCAAGCGCGTGGACGCAGCCTTGGAGCTGGGAGCCGTCACGAGTGAGGTCACGGTGCGCGGCGGGCCCGGCCAGGTCGAAACCGAGACGGCCACTCTTTCCAATGTCAAGCCGGCGCGAGATTTTATCGAACTGCCCCTCAGCCAATTCGGCCGCGGAGATGTCAACATCCTGGTCGT
>QHZM01000371.1 GCA_003224665.1 Acidobacteriota bacterium | reverse complement strand
AAGGCAAGATTCGCAACGCCGCCGCTGAAGGGGCCTGCCAGGCATGAACTCCACTCGCTCCGTACCCAGGCCTGTGCCGGTTGCAGGGGACTTCGCAGCAGAACCATGACCAATTCTGGGCACCAAAACTTCGTAGCTGTATCTAGTGTTGTCGGGATTGACATAACCCAGGAACATATCCGCTTGGCGCGCGAACGAGTCGGAAATCTTGCACAGGTCCTTCGTGGAGATGGCACAAATATCCCCTTCGAGGATGCAAGCTTCGACTATGTGTATTCCCACGGTGTGTTACATCGCGTCGACCAGCGACGCCGCATGGTGGAAGAGATCTTCAGGGTCCTGCGTCCTGGTGGGCGCTTCAATGTGCAAGTCTATGCCGCGTGGTCGTACTCGCATTTTCGCCACCTGCAAAAGTTTGGAAGAGACTGGAAACGGCACGTCGAGAACAGCACGGCACCCGTACATATCGAACTTTACACAGCTCGTAAGTTGCGTGCTCTGTTTCCTGGAATCCCGCTCCGCATCCGCAAGTATGAGTTTCACCACTGGCAATTCCTTGGTCGCTGGCTCGGATTCTTCATTGCCGCGACCGGCACAAAGTCGAATTGCCGCAATGACGGCTCGGCTTCTAAAGCTATGCAGCTTGTAGTGTAGGCCCTGCCCCGCATCTGGAGGGAGCCGAAATAAGCGTAACAAGCGGGCATTGCATGCAGCCTATGATTTACCTTGCGTTCGTGGATGACTGGGAGGTCCGCGGCAATGGAACCGGGGACCCCAGAGTGCTCCAGTTTGAACCCATGCGAAAGTTGGTGAAGATCTTCAACAACTATGGGATACGCGGTTCATTCAACGCTGAAGTGATGCAACAGCTCACTTATCGGAACCAGGAAAAATGTTTTCCCGAATTGAAAGTTATAGCCAATGAGTGGGAACAGGTGGTGATGGAGTCCTTTCGTTATGGACACGACATTCAGTTGCACCTTCATCCACAATGGTCGGACGCCAGCTATCAAGGCCATGGCAATTGGAAGCTTGGCGGGGACTGGTCGATCCTCAGCTATCCAGACCAGCAGATCAGGGCTATGCTTGTCTGCGGCAAGCAATACCTGGAGACGCTGCTCCGCAAGATCGACCCAGGCTATGCCTGTGTGTCATTTCGTTCAGGGTCGTGGTGTGCTGCGCCTTCAGATTCACTGCTGCCGATTCTCAGCGAACTCGGGTTTGCCTTTGACATGAGCATCGTCCCTGGCATCCGGAACGATACACCGCAAGTCAAGCTCGATTACACCCGGTGTGAGGAGTCATTCGCGCCCTATTACCCTGATATGAGAGATGCACGTCGAGTGTCTCGTTCCGTGGAACCCATAGTCTGCATACCGACGAACAGTTTCTCGGGTGCGCGCCTCGCCTTGCTCCAGCGTGATCTCGGCAAGGCACGTATGGTGCTATGGCGAAGAATCGAGGGGCTCCGAAACCGAAACACTAGCGTCCTGCCCCCTTTATCTCGCGGACGTAGCGGCGACGAGTGGAGCAATAAAGGTGAATCGGGTGCGGTGGGGCTCTTAAAAAGGTTGTTCAAGCGCTACTTGCTGGGGCAGGTCCACATCGCGGATCTCAGTCGGCTTAACTACGCCATGATGTCCCGAATGATGGTGCATATTCGGAAGCAAGCAGCAAGTTCGGGCTTGGCCCGTGTCCCAGTCATTCTGGAAAACCACACAAAAGACATTTACGATTTTTCTGATGTTGAGCGCTTTGTGGCTGATGTGGCGCGTTCACCAGATGTTAAGACGGTCACCCTGACGGAGGTCGCCCGTGGACTTAGAAACGGCACTTTCAGCGCCCGTACAGCTTGATCGTCGACAGGAGGTCCTGCACGGAGCGCTTCTCCGAAGGCGCACCGAGCTCCGGAAATCCTGGAGACATCTTCTCTCCCCGGAATGTCTGGAATCCCTAGGTTCACTTGCAAAAGACATCGAGTCGTTTCTGTCGTGGCGAGACTCGATTCGCGATTGGCGGGTGGCTGCCACCTTCACATGGATGAATTGTGACGCAACTTTCTTGGACAGTCTCCGTGTGATTGCTCTGGGAGGTAGGGTCGAGTACCGGCCATCGGACACGACCCCAGGGGCTCTGTCACCTGTGGACCTTAATAGGCTATCAAGCAACGACCGTCTCAACGCCCTATATGCCCGGTATCGTTGTCCTTTGAACATCGGCACCGCGAGTGAGTTCGACGTCGCGGAAGAACTCTTGCGTCAGTTGATGGTGCCAGACCGTGCAAAGCTGGAGGCGGGGGCGGAGTTCGACGTTGACCTGGTACTCCTGAAACTGAATCTTGTCGGTATTCGCGCCATGATCGCCCGCGATTTGCGGTCTCTAGACGCCCTCAACTATTTTTACGAGCTTCCGCGGCGATCACTGACTCGCCTGCGCGCAAACCCACGTTTTCTTGCATTCTGGTTGTGCATCTATGCGCAGCTATTGAACGCGCCGGATTGGTAGACATGCGCGTCGCTATTGTGGCAGGGTCAATTACGGCGGGAATACGCATCGCCAAGGAAATTGAACGACTCCCCACGGTCGATGCTTCCATCGTGGTGTGTAACCCGGGAATGAAAGCACCGTTCCGGCGGTGGACTCGGGAATTCTTGCTGGCACTCAAATCACTCGAATGGTGGGCGCTTACAGCAAATGTAGGTGGGTATGCGCGAGCGGGCAAATTACTCATCCTGCGCAGACCCTTGGACGATCCCACTTCCATCGAACGCCTTAAATCACTCCAATGCGATGTAGGTCTGCATGCTGCTAATGTGATTTATCGCGAAGCGACGATTTCGGCGTTTAGATTAGGCATTCTCAATGCGCACATAGGTATCCTGCCCAAATATCGAGGCAGATGCGTCGCCGAGTGGTCGATCTTGCAGGGCGATCCTATAGGAGTGACCGTTTTCTTTATCGACTCTGGAATTGACACCGGCGAGCGCATTGTGTTGCGCAAGTTCATTTCATCAAACGGCAAGAAAAGCGTGGCAAAGCTCAAGAATATGCTGTTCGGCTGTGATGCCCGCTTGTACCGCCAAGCGCTCGAGGCGCTCATGCGGTCTGAAATTCGGTTCGAAGGGAATGATATTTTGGAGGGCAAACGCTACTATGTAA
The DNA here is from genome assembly GCA_003224665.1 of Acidobacteriota bacterium. Taxonomy (GTDB): domain Bacteria; phylum Acidobacteriota; class Terriglobia; order UBA7540; family UBA7540; genus QHZM01. The sequence goes on along the minus strand of QHZM01000371.1, from coordinate 30 downwards.
TGTCCGGAGTTTTCACCAAAGTGGTCAACG
>QHZM01000370.1 GCA_003224665.1 Acidobacteriota bacterium | reverse complement strand
CCGGGGCGGGCGGCGCCTTTTCTTGGATCCCTTCGAGGCTCGACGCGAGGTCGCTGGCCAGGCTTTTGAGCAGGTCGGGCTCGGCCGCGGGGGCTTTGGCCTTTTGCCGCGGACGCGCGCTCACGGGCGGAGGCTCGGGGACCCGAGCGGCGGGCGCGCTCGGCCCCGCGGCAGGCCCGACGTCGAGCGTCGAGGATGCTCCCGAGTAATTCGCAGACGCTTGCGCCGAGCCCACGTAGTCATTCATGTGACGACGGAGCTCGGCGACGCGCGGGTCTCCGGGGAACTTTTCCTCATAGGCTTCGATCGCCTTGCGCGCCTCGTCCTCAAAACCCTGCTCGAGATAAAAATTGATTTCGATGCGCGCCTCTTCCTCGTTTAAAGCGGAGACCTCCGGCTCAGCCGATGCGGCTTCCGGCGGGCCGGTCAGCGCCGCGACGTCGCCCGAGAGGTCAATCTCCCGGGTCTCACTTTCAAAGGTCGCCTCGTTTTCTGCGACCGGCGCTCCCGCCAGGTCCACGGGCGCCTCCTCCGGCGGCGGTGCGGAGACCACCTCTTCCACGGCCGGAGCCTGAGCCGGCTCGACTCCATGCGGCAGGACCGAAGATAAATCGAATTCCGCCGTTTTGGACTTCGGCGTTTGCGCGGCGGCCGCAGGCTTCCCGCCCGACCGGCGCGCCATCGCCTCGTACCTTTCGGCGTTTTCGGTGTCGCCTCGCTGCGCATAGATCCGTGCCAGCGCCTCGGCCGCCTGGGCCGCTCGCGCCGCCTGGTTCCGCTGGCAGATCTCCAGAATGCGCTCGTGGATCTCCACCTGGTCCGGGTAGACCTCGAGCGCCTTTGCAAGCTCGGCCACGGCCCTGTCCACAAGGCCGTAGCGGGAAAACAGGTCGCTATTTTCGAGCGCCTCCTTGACCGCCGCCTGTTCAGCGTCCTCCAGGGGAGCGGGCGGGGCGGTCTCTGGACCGGCGTCCGGCTCCGGAGCGAGCGCCAACTCTTCGCTTGAAAGTTCGGCGGGGGTCGGAGGGGCAAGTTCCTTCCCAGATTTCTGCAGGACCTGCTTCAGCAGGTCTTTGTAGCGGTCATTCTCGGGCTCGCGCAAGGTCAGCTTGCGGAAGGCATTCTCGGCCTTTTCGAGCTCGCCGGACTGGACGTAGGCGTTCCCGAGCGCCTCGAGGACTTCGGGCAAGTTGAACTCGTCCCCTGTCCGCTCGCCGACGCGGTGCAGCAGTTCGAGCGCCGGGAGCGGATTGGGACTTTTATCCCAGACCTGTCGCAGGACCTCGACGAGCGGTGCGGCATTTTTCTGTTCGATCAGCTGGTCGGCGACTTCGCTCAGCGGCTTGAGCGCGGCTTCAAACTCCCCTTTCTCAATGCACAGCGCAGCAAATGAGGCCAGCGGGCTGAAATCGCCGGGGGCTGCCCGGAAGACCTCCACGGCGAGCTTCTCGGCTTCCCGGACCTTGTGACTCGCCAGGTAGGCCTCTAACAGCAGCTCGCGCGCCCCCGGCTGGCCCTTCAACGTCGGGTCCGAATGGATGATCTTTTCGGCTTCCTCGGGGCGCTGCATCGCCAGTGTCAGGCGGACCTTCAGCAGGCGGACCTTCGAACTCTTCGGGTCAAGGCTCGCAGCCTTCTTCAGCGCCAACTCCGCGTCCTTCGAGTTCCCGCCGCGGAGGGCATGCTCGGCCGCTTCGAGGTAAACCTGCGCGGCGTCGGCCTTCCGGCCCAGCTGCTCGCAAAACTCCGCCAGCCGCGCCCGCTGCGCCGTGTTCTCGGGATCGAGCTGAATGATTTTGCGATAGACTTCGAGCGCCTTTTCCGTCTGGTTTTTCTTCCGGTAGAAAGCCACCGCCTGGGCGTACTGCTCGCGCGCTTCCCGGCTGAGGCCTTGCATCGCATACAGTTCCGCGAGCTTCACGAGCGGCTCCACCCTGCCCGGGTCGAGCTTCTGGATCTTCTTGTAGATGGCGATCGCCTTGACGGTGAAGCCCTCCCGCGTATAGGTGTCGGCGAGCTTGTTGAAATGCCTCATCGCCTCCGCCACGTTCTTTTCGCGAAGGTAGAGGTCGCCGACAGTGTTGAGCAAGATGTAGTCGGTGGGCTCCCTCTCGATGATCTGCAGGTAGTGCCTGATCGCCTGGGCGACATTCCCCTCGCCGACAAGCTTCTCCGCCTCCTGCAATGCTTTGACCTTATTAAAGGCCATTTACAGGGCTCCCGGAACACCTGAGCGATTTGCGGACAATTCAGGCTAAGTTAACATACGCCCCTGTCCAAGTCAACGAAAACGCCCGGCCCGCGCGCCTCACGACGAGTCGCGGGGCACTTTTTTACGCCGCGCTCGGCGTGGATTTCGTGCGCGAGCCGAGACGGAAATTTTCAGAGTCCGCCGAGTTTCCTTGCCCCGCCCGGGTCCGCATCAGCGTCCACACCGCCTGAAGGCACTCGTTGCGCACCCGGAGGTTTTTTTCTTATAATTCGGACGTAGCCCGGAGACGAGGACGTTTCCCATGCCGTCGCCCATCGTCCAGAAACTGCAAGAGGAAATACAAGCCCTGGAACACGAACTCAGCCACGCACTGCCCCAAGAGCTCAAGCGCGCCCGGGCCCTCGGCGACCTGAGCGAAAACGCCGAGTACCAGATGGCCAAACAGCGGCAGGACTACGTCGGGGCGCGACTCGCCCAGCTCAAAAAGAGGTTAGCTGATTTATCCCTCCTTAATATGAATAACATACCAAGAGATAGAATCGCCCTCGGGTCGAAGGTTGTCCTCTATGACCTCGATCGCGATGCCGAGATCGAATACAAACTGGTCACGAGCGAGGAGGTCGACGTCAGCAACGGCCTGATTTCGACGACCTCACCCATCGGCCGGGGCGTGATGGGGAAAAAGGTCGGTGATAAGGTAAAAATCTCCACCCCCCAGGGCGCCCGGGAGTTCGAGGTCCGGTCCTTCGCAACCCTCCACGATCAGTCTTAACAAGCCGAGCCAGGCACCCAGGAAATTCCGCCAGAGCGCGCGGGCGGCTGCTACTCTTTAAGCCCGCCGGGCAAAGGCAAGGGGTTATAATTTCACGTCGGCTTCCCTGTTTCTTCACCCCGCAATGCGTGGCGCCCAGCTCTCCCGTGCCTTGATACGAGTGGCCTCCTTTCGAGCTTGCATTCCCCTAGCCGGGCCCAGCCAAGTGTTCCCCCGCGCGCGGCGGCGCAAATCCTGCTCAGCCTCGGTTTCCCGATACTCCTACACATATAGTTATATTCCCCT
>QHZM01000369.1 GCA_003224665.1 Acidobacteriota bacterium | reverse complement strand
CGGGCCTGCCATTCCTGGTCCGGATTCTTGCCGCGCGAAAGCTCAAGGTAGTGTTCGTAGGTTTCGAGGGCCCTGCGGCGGTCGCGCAGGTGGTCATAGCAGGTCGCCAGGACAAAAAAAAGTCCGGCGGGGGCCTCCGGGAGTTGAGTAAGGGACTCGAAAAGCGGCGCGGCTTCAGCGTAACGCTTCTCGAGGTATAAGCTATTGGCAAGACCCTTGGCGGCGTCCACGTTCCTGGGATCGAGTCTCAGGGTCTCGCGAAACTCGGCTTCGGCTTCAGCGTACTTTCCTTCGTCGAGCAACGTCTGCCCCAGCGCGCGGCGAAGGTCAGGTTCAGCGGGGGAGGAAGCGACAGCCTGGCGGTAGAAGTTTTCCGATTCCGCGAAGTTTTTGAGCAGGGCGTAAACATCACCAAGCGCCGCGGCGAGACCTGGAACGTTCGGGCGCGCCTGGTACACGGCCCGCAAATTCTCGAGGGCCTTTTCATTTTTGTCCTGTTCAAGGTACAAGCGCGCGAGATGAAACCGTGTCTCGAGGTCTTCAGGCTGCCCGGCGAGGTACCGTTCGTAACGCTCGACGGCGTCGCCGGAGCGCCTCAGGCCCTCCGAAGCCAGCGCCAGACCAAGTTGGGCGCGGACGAGTTTTGGGTCCGATTTAACGGCGTCTTCAAAGGCCTGGAGCGCGTCCGCGAAGCGCTTTCGGGATAGGTAAAGCTGCCCCAGATCAAAATGCGCCAGAGCGAGGCCGGAGTCGAGCTTCAAAGCTTCACGAAACTGCGCTTCAGCGTCGCCCGCCTGGCACGCCGAAGCCAGGGCGCGGCCGTAATAGAGATGGGCACGAGCGTGCCCCGGCTTGAGCGCCGCCGCCCGCGCCAGGGGCTCGAGGGCGGCCCGGGCCTGGTTCATTTCCATAAGCACAATTCCGAGATTCAATTGAGCCTCAAACAAGCCCGGCTGGGCCTCGAGGGTCTTGCGATAGGCCTCGGCAGCTTTTTCGTTTTCGTGCAGCTCTGAGTAAGCGTAGGCCAGGTTGAACCAGGCCGCCGCCGAGTCCGGCTCGACCTCGACGACCGATTTCAATGCGCGCACTGCTGATGGGAAATCCTTCCGGCCCAGCGCTTCGTCCGCAGCGCGCAGGAGGACCGGCAGATCCTGCTTGCTCGGAGAATGCGCAACCTGCGCCGCATTCGTCCGGATGGGGAGAACAAGGCTGAGAAAGAGAGGGACCGAGAAGGTCTTCAAGCGTCGGCGCGAGGGGCAACCTCGAGACGCCATGGCCGGCCTATCGCATTGGCCGTTCGCGGTCACGTGACGGTACGCGGACAGAAAGGGATCTCGCCAGGAACTTCCCGGTGTAGGAGCGAGGGTTTTTGGCCAACTCCTCCGGCGGGCCGGCGTGGACGACGTACCCGCCCTCGTTGCCCCCTTCCGGGCCGAGGTCGATGATCCAGTCGGCGGTCTTCAGAACGTCAAGGTTGTGCTCGACAATCAGGACCGTGGCCCCCGCTTCGATTAGTTTCCGCAAGGCAGCAAGCAACTTATTGATGTCGTCGAAATGGAGGCCGGTTGTAGGCTCGTCAAAAATGAACAAAGTGCCCTCGGTGTCCTGGTGCGCGAGGTGGGCGGCCAAGCGGACGCGCTGGGCCTCGCCGCCGGAGAGCGTCGTGGCGGACTGGCCCAGCCGCAGGTACCCGAGGCCGATTTCGTCCAGGACGCGGATCCTGCTGGTGACCTTCGGGACGCTCGAGAAAAACACCAGGGCTTCCTTCACGGTCATTTGAAGCACTTCGTGGATATTCTTCCCCTTGTAGCGCACCTCGAGCAGCGCGGGTTTGAAGCGTCGCCCCTGGCATTCCTCGCATACGAGATCGACGTCCGCCAAGAACTGCATCTCCTCGGTCACAGTCCCGTCGCCCTGGCACGTCTCGCACCGGCCACCCGGGATGTTAAAAGAAAAATATCCCGCCGTGTAGGCGCGCTTGCGCGCTGCCGGCGTCGAGGCGAAGACTTCGCGCACCGCGTCAAACGATTTGATGTAGGTAATCGGATTTGACCGCGGAGTACGACCCAGGGGCGACTGGTCCACCAGGACGACATCCGAAAGGGCGTGGTCACCTTCAATGTTCCGGTACTCGGCGCGGGGCATGGGGACGCCTCGGCGGGAAACGAGGGCATTGTAGAGGACGTCACGCACTAAGGTGGACTTCCCTGAACCCGAGACACCGCTGACGGCCACCATGAGGCCCAAGGGAATGCCCACGTCAATGGACTTCAGATTGTGTTGCCGCGCTCCTCGAACCCGCAGCCACGCCTTTCCGGGCTTCCGCCGCTCGGAAGGAACTGGGATTTCGAGCTCGCCTGAGAGGTAGCGCCCCGTAAGAGAATGGCCGCTGGTCGCCAGGCCGGCCCGGTCTCCCTCATACACGACCTGCCCTCCCGTCTCGCCGGCCCCCGGGCCGAGGTCAAGGATTTTGTCCGCCTGCGCGATCATCTCCGCGTCGTGTTCGACCACCAGGATGGTGTTTCCGATGTCCCGCAAACTCTTCAAAATTTCGATCAGCCGTCCCGTGTCGCGCGGGTGGAGGCCGATGGAGGGCTCGTCGAGGACGTAGAGCGCTCCCACCAGGTTCGAACCCAGGGCGGTGGCCAGTTGAATCCGCTGCGATTCGCCGCCCGAGAGCGTGGAGGCGAGCCGGTCGAGCGTCAAGTACTCCAGCCCCACTTTGTCAAGGTACTTGAAACGCGACCGGATCTCCTCCAGCACCTTGTCAGCGATGGCCTGCTGCTGCGGAGTGAGCCGGAGTTCGTTAAAAAAGTTGCAAGCTTCTTCGATCGTCATCCGGGTCACGTCCGTGATCGTCCTGCCGTCGATGCGGACATTAAGAGCTTCGCGCCGCAGCCGGCCTCCCTTGCATTCCGGGCACAGGGTGTAGCCGCGATAGCGGCTCAAAAAGACGCGGACGTGCAGTTTGTATTTTTTCCGCTCGAGGTATTCTGTGGACTCTGTAGCGAGGCTTGGTCCACGGCTCGACGGCACCTTCGGCGAGGCTCTTGTTCTTGTCGGGGACCACGAGGTCCAGGTCGAAGTCAATCGTGTTGCCGAACCCCTGGCAACGCGGGCAGGCACCAAAGGGATTGTTGAAGGAAAATAGACGCGGCTCGGGTTCCTGGAACGCGACCTTGCACTTCTTACATTCGAAGCGCTCGTTGAAAGTCAGCCGGAGGGTCCGGGTGGGGGACGGGCCAGCGCCTCTGCCGGGCCTCGCATCCCTCGCGCCCGGCGTCGCGGTAAGCGGTCCCCTGTCCTCGAGTTCTCCTGCGCCGCCCTGAGGCAGGAATTCCAGAATGGCTTCGCCGGCCTCGCGGTAGCAGAGTTCCACGGAATCGATCAACCGCTGGCGGATTTCCGGGCCGACCGCCAGACGGTCCACCAGGACATAAACAGGCCTTCCAAAATCGACATCGGGCAACGATTCGGGAGTGGAAATTTCGTTGATGCGACCTTCTTGATACAGACGGTTGAAGCCGTGTCGCCGCAGTGACGTGAGCCGGGCTTTGACTGCTTCATCCGGAAGGGACGGGGGGCGAGGCGCCGCGACTGTTTTGCTCCTCGGCTTCTTGACGGGAGGCCGCACCGCATCGACGGTTTCTTCCCCGCCCGCGAGTACAGCAGTCGCAGGTTGCGCACGTTCGGCCGGAACACCCGCGGTCAATCCGAAGAGCACGTGGAAGCGCCGCCCGCCCTCGAGCTCCAAAACCCGGTCGGCGATTTCATCCACGTTGTCTTTCCGCACCAGCCCGCCGCAGCCGGGACAGAAGGTATCCCCAACGCGCGCGAAGAGCAGCCGCAGGTAATCGTAAATCTCCGTTGACGTCGCCACAGTCGAGCGCGGATTGCGCGTGGTGTTTTTTTGGCGGATCGCCACGGGCGGAGCAAGGCCCGTGATTTTTTCCACCTCGGGCTTTTCCATACGCTCGAGAAACTGGCGGGCATAGGCGGAAAGCGACTCGACGTAACGGCGCTGGCCTTCAGCGTAAAGAGTGTCGAAGGCCAG
>QHZM01000368.1 GCA_003224665.1 Acidobacteriota bacterium | reverse complement strand
CTGGAAACGCTGGGGGAAAAAGTTTCAGGAGGAGAGCGGCGTCGGGGACGTACAACGCATTTTTGTCCCGCCGGGTGAGACCTCGAAGTGCCTGAAAAGCGTCGAGCGCCTCGCCGCGCGGTTGCTCGAGCTCGGCGCAGACAGGCGCTCCTTGCTGATTGCTTTTGGCGGTGGAGTCGTCGGCGATCTGGGCGGGTTTGTCGCCTCCACTTACATGCGCGGGATCGATTGCATCCAGGTCCCTACGACCGTTGTCGCGCAGGTGGACAGTGCAGTGGGCGGCAAGACGGGCGTCAACGTGGGGGCGATGAAAAACCTGGTGGGCACCTACTTTCCTCCGCGGCTCGTCCTTTGCGATCCCCTTGTTCTCACGTCGCTTGGCGCACGGGCCTTTCGGTCGGGTCTCTATGAAGTCGTGAAGCACGCCATCCTGGCGGGCGACCCGCTCTTCAGCGAACTCGAAGAGAGCCTGGACTCGCTCCGCCCGGCCAACCTCAAGGCGCTGGGGCCGGCCCTCAAACGCGCAGTGAAGGTGAAAGTGGACGTGGTCAGCCGCGACGAGCGTGAAGCGCGCTTGCGACAAGTCCTGAACCTGGGGCATACGTTCGGCCACGCCCTCGAAGAAGTGACCGGATACCGGCGCTTTTTGCACGGCGAGGCCGTCGGCTGGGGTCTGCTGGCTGCGATTCGCCTGGCGCAGAGGCTTCGTGTGCTCCGGGGGACGGAGGAGGCGCAGAGAATGATCGAGCTCGTCGATCGAGTTGGGCCGCTACCGCCCGTTCGCGACCTCGACTCTCAAAAAATTCTCGGCCTGCTCTCCCGAGACAAGAAGGCCATCGGCGGACGAATCCACTGGGTCCTTCCGGAACGGATCGGAAAAGTGCTCATCACCGCAGACGTTCCGCAGGCGGCAGCCGCGGCAGCCTTCCGGGACGTGCAGGCGATGGAGAGAACGAGGGCACCGGGCCCGCTTGAGGCTTAATCAGGGCCCGCTCGGGTCCAATGACCCGGCGGGTGTGGTTTTTTTAAAGCACTAAGCTCGCCAGTAACCCCATGGGAAGCCCGCTCGGCTCGCCCAACGATGTCGAAACCACCGGCCGCGCCGTGCGCGAGATGTTTGCCGCGGTGGCGCACCGCTACGACTTTCTGAACCATTTTCTCTCCCTCGGGCGCGACATCGCGTGGCGCCGGGCCACGGCGAGGACGCTGGGTGAATTCCTGGCGCGCCCAGGGTCGGTTGGTGTTGACGTCTGTTGCGGCACAGGTGACTTGGCGTTTGCGCTGAAGCGAGTTTCTGGAGGGACTGTGATCGGGACCGACTTCTGCCACCCGATGCTGCGCCTCGCACAACAAAAGGCCCAGCGGTCGCGTCGTGCCGTCTCGTTCCTCGAGGCGGACACACTGGCGCTGCCGTTCCCCGACGATTCCCTCGACGCGATTAGCTCCGCATTTGGGTTCCGCAACCTGGCCAATTACTCAATGGGGCTTGCGGAGATGCATCGCGTGCTCAGGCCGGGAGGAGTCGTCGGCATTCTAGAGTTTTCTCGGGTCCGCTGGCCGCTCTTCGGCCCGCTGTTTCGCCTCTACTTCCGGCAGGTGCTGCCTCGATTGGGGACTTGGATTTCCGGCGTGCGCGGGCCGTACCAGTACCTTCCGGACTCCGTCTCCCGGTTTCCGGACCAGGAAGCGCTGGCGGCGGCCATGCGCGCAGCGGGTTTTACGGACGTCCGCTATCGAGACTTTACGGGCGGGGTTGCAGCGCTGCACATTGGACAAAAAGAGTTGGGGCCGGGGAAAATATGAATCTTGAGATTCAGGAATTTGCGTCGCTTGGGGTTGGCGACGGCGAGGCTGGTTGCGGAAGAACTGTTGGGAGTTATTCGGCCTTGCTCCACTCTTCCGGAGCACCGCTTTTCTTGAACTCTTCCTCAAGTTCGTCGAGCGCTTTCTTCACCTTTTCAGAAGCAGCGCGCTTGGTCTCGAGTTCCGCGGTCTTGTCCGCAATTTTCTGCTGGAGTTCCTTTTGAACTTCGGGAGCGATTTCGCGCGCCTGTTGCACACGGAGCAGATTTAATTCATCTTCCACCAACTGCTGTTCTTCTTCCGCCTTGGCCAGTCGTGCTCGGACAGATTTAAACCTCCCCTGCCAGTAGTCATTCGTCTTGATCTTGTCTTCGGGCTTCTCGTCTTTCTTTTTTTCTTCCGGTTCGGGTTCCGGCGGCTTCGTTTCTGAAGAGGGCACAGCGGCGCCTGTCCTTGCCTCGTTTCTCCCGCTCCTGGCGCGCAATCTGGCCCAGGGACTGCGCAGCGCACGGCGACACCGCCGGTAACAGGATCAAGGCCACGCCCATAATGACGAGCTTTCTGATTTTCACGGAATGAACGCTCACGTGCTCGCTGCTCCGAGGTTGAACTCTTGTGGCCCGCGCGCCCAGCCAAAGCGGCACAAATCGTTACCTGAGCGAGCCGGGGTCTCCGCCTTCCCGGCGAAGCTGGTCCAGCAGATCCTCCAAGGCTTTCTGGTCCGCCGCAATTTCGTCTTTCTTCTTCTGGATTTCGTCATTTAATTTGTTGACGTCGGCGCGGGTATATTCCTGGGTGAGGGTCTTGTTGGGGTCCGCATAATACTGCAACTGGTTTTGCGAAATTTTCTGCTGGAGGACGTCAAGCTGCCGCTGGTGGAGATCCCTTCGGTCCTGGAGCTCTTTCTGCTTCGCGCGGTAATACTTTTCGTTGTGGACCTCGGCTGCCGGTTCCTGAGGTGGGGTTGAAGATGGAGCAGTCTCCGTCTTGTTCCCGGGTTGTTCAGCGACCGTCGCCGACATCCCCGTGGCCGCGGTCGGGCCCTCGCGGCGCGGCCGGGCTGGCAGGTTGTCGTTCGTGAAGACTTTCGCGGGATTCGGGTATACCTTAGCGCGTTCCGCCTTCGCCTTTCGCGCAAGGTCGCCGAGTGACGCAGTGCCTCCGGACTGCGGGCCGGGTTGCACGACCCCGGCCGCGGCGCCGGAGGTGAGCAGCGAAAAGACAATTAATGCCAGCGAAGGCCTCATGGTTATACCTTCCCGGAAGTGGCGCGGGCGGTCCCTTCTTATAGACTACCCCATATCACTCCCTCAATCAATAGGCGCAATACGCGACTTTCAGCCGGCAAACAGGTCGGCATCCGGCGGTGCCTGGTGGAGCCACCGGGTGATTGCGCCGCTGCCGCGCTCCAGGTAAGTAGGAAGTGCCGCCAGCGACAGGGGTTGCCCTGCCGGGTATAATACGGCTTGCGGTCAATGATGCTCCCGTCCGACCCGTTTGGCCAGCTCAAGTTGGACGTTGCTGAAAGGTCTCCACGAGGCGGCAACCTGCCAGGGCACGTCTTCACGATCAACTATGGCGATCTATAGCGTTTACACCCTCTCGAAGGACGACCCTGAGGCGCGCAACTGGCTGGCTTTCCTTCATCGCCACGGCTACACCGCTCTGAGCAACCTGATGATTGAGCGGGTCTATTGGCTGGAAGGGAAAGTGAGTCTCGACAGACTGATGCCCCTCCTGGTGAACTCTCTCTACCAGGTCGCAGGATCACGGACCCACCTTGACCCGGCCCACGGGCCCATCATGGAGATCGCCTACCGCCCCGCCGTGACAGACCCGGAAACGCCTTCGATCCTGAACGGGTGCGCGAGCCCGCTGAGCCCGTCACGACGTTGCGGCCCTCCGGGCACCCCGAGGTCGTCACCGTTGTCACGCTTCGTCACCTCGGCGACGCGGAACTCGAAGCCCTCTCTCAGGCCCGCTCCTGGTACGCGCCGGTTTCCCAGATGAAAGTCATCCAGGCCCACGAATTGGCCCAGGGACGGCCTCATACGGATGCGGAAGTCGAAATCCTCGTGCAGAGTTGGAGCGACCACTGCTGCCATACAACCTGGAAGAGTCTCGGACTGCTGCGGAGGCTCTCCGAGGCGACAGCCCGCATCCGCCATCCCCTCGTCGTCTCGGCCTTCAAGGACAACGCCGGGGGAATCGAGTTCTATGAAGACTCGGTCGTCACCCTCAAAGGAGAGACGCACAATTTCCCCAGCTCCATCGCTCCCTTCGGCGGCGTCGCGACCAAACATGGCGGCGTCATCCGAGACACACTGGGTTTCGGGAAGGGGGCATACCCCATCGGCGGGACGACGATCATGGGAACGATGGACCCCGGCACGCCCGAGGACAAAGTGCCGCCGGGCGCCTTGCACCCGCAGCTGATTGTGAGCGAGGCTATCCGTGCTACCTCTTACTACACCAACCCCATGGGCATTCCCATGATGCACCCGATTTATCGCCGGCACCCGGGATACGCCAAATGTTTCGCGCTCGGGCACTCGGTGGGGATCATTCCAAAGAAATACGCGCGGAAAGAAGAACCGAGACCCGGCGACGTGGCGCTGCTGATCGGGGGCGAGACGGGCAGGGATGGAATCCACGGCGCCACCGCCAGCTCCACCGGCATGACGCGGGTGACGCTTGAGAAAGAATCTGCCGCCGTGCAGATCGGGCATCCGATTACCGAGCGCAGGTTCACCACGGCAATTCCTGTCCTGCGGGATTCCGGATGCATTCGCTCGCTGACCGATCTTGGCGCCGGAGGCATTTCGTGCGCAGCCGGCGAGATGGGAGCTGGGACCGGCGTCGAACTCGACTTGGACGCGGTGCCGCTGAAAGACCAGAGCCTTACCGCATGGGAGATTTTGCTCTCCGAGTCCCAGGAGAGAATGCTTATCGTCATCCCACCCGAAAGGCTTTCCCAGGCGCAGTCGCTCCTCGACCGTTACGAGGTGGCGCGCGCAGTGATCGGCCGCTTCACAAGTACCGGACGGCTTGAGGCCACGTGGCGCGGGCAAAAGGTCGTTGACCTTGAAATGTCTTTTCTCTGGGGGGCCTGCCCACTCGACCCGATTCCGGCAGCGGAGCCGAAACACCCTCTCAAGCCTCTCCAAATCCCCGAGCCCCGGTCCAGCGACGAATGGACAGGCGCGGTCAGGCGGGTGCTGTCCCACTACCACTGCGCAGACCAGAGTCTGGCGGGTTCGCGCTTCGATACGACGGTGCAGGGAAGGACCGCGGTGGGGCCTTACGGCGGAAAAAACCACCGCATGCCGACGAACATCTATGCCTCCGCGCCACTCCGCGGCAAGCCGTACGGGGTTATCACGACGGTCGCGTTCAACCCGTTCTACGGAGAAATCAGCCCCGAAAGCCTGGCGCGTTTGATGATGATCGAGGCAATTACAAAGGCGGTCGTGGCCGGCGCCGACTACCGCGAGATGGCCCTCTGCGATAATTTCTACACGCCCCGCGTGCGCCCCGATGTCGCCTGGGACTTAACGCGGATGGTCGAGACGATCGCCGATCTTTCCGTGGAGCTAGGCGTGCCTTTCATTTCAGGAAAGGACTCAAGCTCCGGCACGTTCGAGAGTGACGGTCAAAAGATTGACGTGCCAATGACGCTGGCCGTTGCGGCGGTGGGGCGCCTGCCGGACGTGAAGAAGATCGTTACTAAAGACTTCAAACGTTCCGGCAGCAGGCTCGTCCTGGTCGGCCACACCGACTCGGACGCCCTCGGCGGCAGCGTTTATGCCGACACCTATGCGCAGAGGGGCGACCGGCTGTTCGACGTCTGTGCCGCGGCCTCGATCCGTAGAATCTGGGACGCGCTCCTCGCTCTGCACGCGCAAGACGCGTACCTCTCAGGGTCCGCCATCGCCGAAGGAGGCGTTTTCCTCCGCCTGTTCGAAGGGGGCTTCGGGTCGGGCTTGGGCGCCCGAGTCGAGCTCTGCGCGGCCGAGACTTACTCTGCGCGGGCCGGCTCCCGGCCCCGTGGACCGGGGGAGCCCGCCGGACGCGGCAGCGGCGGGGGTGGAACCGGCCGCAAGGACGGCCTCCTGTTTGGCGAATTCATCGGCTCAGTCTTGATTGAAGTCCCGGCGGGCCTCAAACTTCAGAATTACTTTGAAGGCGTGCCGTACAGCGTCCTCGGTGAAGTAACCGCGGAATCGCACCTGGCCTTCACCGTAGGCGGCGAAGTTGTTTGGCAGGACTTCATTTCCTCCCTCGCCGAAGTGTGGAGTAAACCTTTCCGTGAGGTTGTAGAATGAGCCAGCCCGTCACCGCAATCCTATACGCCCCCGGAACCAACTGTCATGAGGAGACAGCGGCGGCGATCGAACTTGCCGGCGGCAAGTCCGCGCTGGTCCTCCTCCGTGACCTCCTGGACGGCCGGACATCTCTAAGTAAGTACCAGGCAGCCGTGATCCCGGGCGGGTTTTCTTATGGCGATCACCTGGGCGCCGGGAGGATCTTCGCCACCCTGCTCGTGGCCAGGCTTCGGGAGGAGCTCGACTATTTTCTTGAAGCCCGGCGGCCGGTGCTCGGCGTCTGCAATGGATTTCAGATCCTGACCGAGGCCGGGATATTGCCCGGTCGTTCGCCCGGCAGGCGCGCCATGGCGCTGCTCGAGAACCAGTCCGCGCGCTTTGAGGACCGCAAGGTGCGGCTGCTGGTCTCGTCCGAAAAATGCCTGTGGACGGAGGAGATCAAAGGTCAGGTCCTCGAAATGCCCGTTGCCCACGGCGAAGGTCGCCCGCTGTTCTGCGATACACCGTCCAGGCATCCTGCCCGCGTTGTTTTCAAGTTTTGTGACGGAACAGGCAACCCTGCTACGAGTTACCCAGAAAATCCCAACGGCGCACCCGGGGGAATAGCCGGCGTCGTGGACGACACAGGGTTGATCCTCGGGCTGATGCCGCACCCCG
>QHZM01000367.1 GCA_003224665.1 Acidobacteriota bacterium | reverse complement strand
CTAGGCTGCGGAAGATCTCTTTGAGTCGCGGGCCGCCCTCGACCAATACCTCGATTTCGCGCCGAATCTTGTACTGCCGGGCCCGAAGAGGCGCGCCCTTGAACGTCAAAACACACTTGCCGCCGGCAAACCTCAAGCGCAGGAGGCAGCGCGCCTTGCGCAACCGGAGGTCTCTAAAATCAAAGAGGACGTTGCTCTCGAAATGGCGGGCTTCGATGGGGCGGAACTCGAGCGCCGCCAGGCGCCGCCTGACCGCTCCAAGGTCGCGCACTTCCAGTTTGATTTCGGTCTCTTGGTGGTGCTTCATGCCCGGGCGGGGCGATGCCGCGGGTCAAGAGTCGCGCTCGACGATGAACTCGGGAAGGGACCGCAGGGCGTCCTTGTACTGGGAATCGGGGAAGCCTTCCAGGCAGCTCCTGGCGCGCTCCGCGAGCTTCTGCGCCTTCGAGCGGGCGAGGCGCAAAGTCCCGTACTGCTCGACCAGCTCGAGGATCTCGCTGAACTTCACGGTGTGGAAACCGCCCTCCTCGAGCACGCAGGAGATCTTCTTCGCTTCCTCGGGACGGCACTTTTGCAACAGATAGATGAGCGGCAGCGTCACCTTGCCTTCGCGCAAATCGCTGCCGATGGGTTTCCCGAGAACGTCTTCCGACGAGATGAAGTCGAGGACATCGTCCACGAGCTGGAACGCCAGCCCGAGGTCGGCCCCGTAAGCGCCCAGCTTGATCTCCTCTTCTTCGCTCCTTCCGGCCAGCAGCGCGCCCAGCCGCAGGCAAGCCGAGAACAGGCACGCGGTCTTGCGATAGGCCACTTCGAAATATTCGTCTTCAGAAATATCCAGCTTGCGGAGCCGGTTGAGCTGGAGCAGCTCTCCTTCCACCATCACCTGGGTCAGCCCGATCAGGAGGTCGAGGATTTTGAAATTGCGCTCGGCCAGAGCGATGTTGAAGGCCTGCATGTAAAGCCAGTCGCCGGCCAGGACGCTCGTATGGTTGCCCCAACGCGAGTTGGTCGAGGGATGACCCCGCCGAATTTCAGCCTGGTCAATCACGTCATCGTGAACGAGCGTCGCTGTGTGGAGGAGCTCGACGACGGAGCCGAGGCGGAGGGCGGAAGCACCCTCGTACCCGCACATCTTGCAAGAGAGCAGCACCAGCGCCGGCCTGATCCGCTTGCCGCCGTTCAAGTGCAGGTACTGACCAATCTCCGTGATGGGGCGCACACTCGAGACGGTCTGCTGCGAGAACTCTTCCTCCACCTTCTGGAGGTCCGAGCGGACCAGGTCAAATACTTCGCTGGCTGTGAGATTCCTGGTGGTTGCCAAGCGCCGATTCTCCGCCGTCTCGTCAGCCCCAGAACCGGAATCTACCCGGTAGCTTTAACCGGAGGATGGGTCCGAGAGCTTTAGATATTCCCACAAAACTTGCCTGAAGAAAAGTGGGAAGTTGGCCGGACGACCGTTTGGATGCCGGCCTTCTGCCCAGCGAGCGGCGACCGCGCGGGCCTCGTGCGTCCCGCGGCATTCTGCGCTGCTTATTCCAATCGGAATAAACGAGCAAAGTTTGCCACGGCCTGGCGGCCCATGTCTTCTTCGCTCAAGTTGTGGAGGGAGGCGAGCTCCCGGGTGACTTCGAGAACGTAAGCCGGCTCGTTCCGTTTTCCTCTGTAGGGAGCAGGCGCAAGATAAGGACTGTCCGTTTCCGACAGCAGGCGGTCAACGGGGACTTCACGAGCGACGGCGCGGAGCGGCTCCGCTTTCTTGAAGGTCAGGTTGCCCGCAAAAGAGAGCAGAAAGCCCCAGTCGAGGAACGCGACCGCGTCTTCCCGGCTTCCGGAGAAACAATGGAGGAAGCCTCCAAACCCCGCGCGCGCCCAGTGCTCGCCGATGATCTGCCGCAAATCGCTCCAGGCCTCGCGGCAATGGATCACGATCGGGAGTTTTACCTCACGGGCGAGTTCAAGTTGCCGGATCAGGACACGCTTCTGGACGTCGCGAGGCGAATGGTCATAGTGGTAATCGAGCCCGATTTCTCCGATGGCCACAACTTTGGGGTCGCCCACCGCTGAGCGGAGCATGTCGAAGTGGCGGTCCTCGGCCTGCCTCGCTTCGTGCGGGTGGACGCCGACCGTGGCGTATATCCACTCATAACGCTTGGCGATGGAGAGGGCCTCGTCCATGTGATCGGGCCCGTCGCCTCCGCCGATGGACAGCAGGTACTGGAGGCCGGCGGCGCGGGCGCGCATGATGACCGCATCGCGGTCCGCGTCAAAGTCCGAATGGTCGAGATGGGCGTGGGAATCGAGCAATAAGTTCGGCACGCTATGACCTGCAGGTTGCCGTTGCCGCGGGACTGGTCTCGCCGCCGGGGGCCGCGTGGCGCGCCACCTCGGCCCCGGGCCGGACAGGCTACTTAAGCCTCGCCCCCTTCGGCACTTCTTCCTTAAAGGTGACCAGGACGGGCTTCCCCTGCTCCCCTGCGGAGGCTGCCAGAATCATACCATTGGATTCGACCCCGCGCAGCTTGCGAGGCTCGAGGTTGGACACCACGACAAGCTTCATCCCGATCAAATCCTCGGGCTGGTAATGCTCGGCGATGCCGGCCACGACCTGACGGACTTCGCTGCCGATATCCACCATCACTTTCAAGAGCCTCTGCGCGCCGGGCACGCGCTCGGCCGAAAGCACTTCGCCCACCCGCATTTCAACTTTGGCGAAGTCCTCGATTGAAATCTTCTGGTCCGGTTGTTGTTCCACGCTAGTTGTGACCTCCTTTGCCGCCGCTTGCTGAGGGGCCGCGGGCGGCTGGGCCCGCTCAGCCCCTGCGAGGTTGCGAATCTTATCGAGCGTCGCTTCTTTCTCGAGCCGCGGGAAGATCACCTCCGCCTTTGCAACGCGTGTGCCGGGGTTTAGCCCGCCCCACCGAAGGTCATCGAGGTGCTGGTCTTCGAGCTTGCCCCCGCAGCCAAGCTGTTTCCACAATCGTTCGGCGCTCTGAGGAATCACGGGCGCGAGCATCACCGTAGAGACAGGCATCGAAACACGCCCGGAATTCAGCCAGGTTACGAGCGGCCAGCTCAGAAATTTCTCGCCGTGCCTCCATCTCCTCATCCCCTAAATCTCCGGAAGGAACCAGCTTGCCGTCGAAGTATCGGTTGAGCATCGCGACGGTCCGGTTAGCGAGGTTCCCGAGGTCGTTGGCCAGGTCGGAATTGAAGCGCTGGATCAGCCCTTCGTAAGAGAAACTCGAGTCCTGTCCGAAAGGAACATCGCGCAGCAGATAGTAGCGGAGCGCATCCGCGCCCAGGACTTCCACGATGGGCTCCGGATACACCACGTTCCCCTTCGACTTGCTCATCTTGTCCTGCTCGAAGAGCAGCCAGCCGTGGGCGAAAACAGTCTTCGGCAGGGGCAGGCCCGCGGCCATCAGGAACGCCGGCCAGTACACGGCATGGAAGCGGATGATTTCCTTCGCCATCATGTGGAGGTCGGCGGGCCAGTACTTTTGAAATTGCTCGCTTCCCTTCTCACCCTCCGCAAACCCGGTGCCGGTCAGGTAGCCCGTCAAGGCGTCGTACCAGACGTAAACCACGTGGGCGTCGTCCCCGGGCCAGGGGACGCCCCACTTCAGGGTCCTGCGGCTGACGGAAATGTCGCGCAGGCCGCCCCTGACGAAGCTCACCACTTCGTTGCGGCGGAAAGCCGGTTGGACGAACGCCGGGAATTTTTCGTAGTGCCCCAGCAGGCGGTCCTGAAAAGCCGAAAGCTTAAAGAAATAGTTTTCTTCGTTCTTCAGTTCCGCGGGGCGGCCGCACGTCGGGCAATTGACGGGATCGGTGGAGTCCGATACGTAGAGGTTGTCGTAAACGCAGTAGCGCCCCTGGTACTTGCCCTTGTAAATGTATCCCGCGTCCTGGGCGCGGCGAATCATTTTCTGCACGGAGCGCACGTGGTCGGGCGAGGTCGTGCGGATGAAGTGAGTGTACCGGATGTCGAGGAGCTTCCAGAGCTCGCGGAAGACCTGGGAATTCCGGTCCACGAGCTCCTTCGGCGTGATGCCCGCCTGAGCCGCGGCCCGCTCGATATTCTCTCCGTACTCGTCCGTGCCGGTCAAAAACGCGACGTCGTACCCGCACATCCGCTTGTAGCGCGCGACGGCGTCACAGACAAGCGTCGAATAAGCTGAGCCGACGTGGGGTCGGGCGTTGGCGTAATAAAGGGGCGTGGTGAGAAAGAATTTGTTCATGGAGAAACAAATTCAGCAGGCGGTTATGCGAGCCGGGACACCCGGAGCGGCTCAATGACCGGACGAGGTCTTCTGCATATAAGCAAGCTGGGCTGCCAGGATAACCTGTTTTAGAGGGACAGAATTCTCCGTCGCCAGTCGCTGGCAATCTTCGTATTCGGGCGCAACGTTGAGGACTTTCCCGTCGCGCTTGGCCACCTTGATCCTGACCGGCCCGTACGCCGTCTCCACGTGGACGAGTTCGCGCTCCAGGGTTTTTCGCCGAGCCTCGTAAATCCGGACGCCAATCGTCGTGGTCTGCTCAAACAGGAGTTGGGCAAGGTCGTCGCTCTTTTCGGGTGCGCACAGTATGGTCACGGTGAGGCCAGGCCGGTTCTTTTTCATCTGGGTCGAGCTGCACGTAACGTCCAGCGCTCCGCGGGAGAGGGCCTGGTCCGCGAGGTAGCCATAAAGCTGCGGGCTCATGTCATCCAGGTTGGCTTCGAGCACAGAGACCAGCTCTTCTCCGGGCGCGCCCGGGTGGGCTGTCGCAGCCTCAAGTCTCTCTCCAAGGAAAAGCCGCGCCACATTGGGCTGGCCCGGCACTTCTCTTTCTCCGGCGCCATAACCAATGCGCTCGACTTTCATGGGAGGCATCGCCCCGAAGCCCTTAGCGAGTGTGGACACAAGGACCGCGCCCGTCGGTGTCACGAGTTCTGCCTCGACGCCGCTCGAGTACATCGGGATGCCCTGGAGCAGTTCCGCCGTGGCGGGCGCGGGGACCGGCAGCGACCCGTGCTCCGTCTGCACGCGACCGCCCCCAACGTTCAGCGGCGAACAAATCAGGTCGGAGACTTCCATGAGTTCGAGCCCCGCGCAGACGCCGACCACGTCAACGATGGCGTCCACCGCCCCGACTTCGTGGAAATGGACTTCCTGGGGAGATTTATTGTGCAGCTTCCCTTCGACCTCCGCCAGCCGCGTGAAGACTTTCAGCGCGCGGCCCTTCACGCTTCCCGTCAGGGTACTCGATTTGAGCAGCCTCTCGATTTCCGCCAGCTTGCGCTCCGGGTGACCCGCAGGCGCGCTGACCTCCACGCGCGTGCCCACCAGCCCGCCGCGCACGGCGCGAGTCCGCTTTAATTCATAGAAGCCCAGGGGGACTTTCTTGAGCTCATCGAGTAGCTTTTGGGGCGCCACGCCCGCATCGAGCAACGCCCCGAGGAACATGTCCCCGCTGATCCCCGACGAACAGTCCAGGTACGCTTGTCTCATAGAAGTCTCGGTAGAATTTCCCCGGACGGACCGCGAAGGACCCAGTCCGCCATAGGGTCGAGCGGGGTCGGCTCCGGATTCACGATGGCCAGTCTGGCCCCGGCTTCGCGAGCCTCTCGAGCCAAGCCTGCCGCGGGATAAACAACGGCGGAGGTCCCGATGACCAGGAAAATGCGGGCGCTCGCGCTGGCGCGCGCTGCCCGCTCCCACGCGTCAGGAGGAAGCGGCTCGCCGAACCAGACCACGCCGGGCCGCAACA
>QHZM01000366.1 GCA_003224665.1 Acidobacteriota bacterium | reverse complement strand
CCCTCGCCTCAGTCCATTTGGTGTCGCACGCCTTTGCCGTGGACCTGCTGCTGGACGGCGACCGTGTCGCGGGCGCGATTTACTGGGACGAAAAGACCTCCGCGCTGAAAGAAGTGACGGGGTCTCCCGTGCTCCTCGCCACAGGCGGCCTGGGGCAGGTATACAGAGAGACGACGAATCCCACCATGGCAAGCGGGGACGGAGTCGCCATGGCCTACCGGGCGGGCGCCCTTCTGAGTGACATGGAATTCATCCAGTTCCATCCGACCGCCCTCAGCATGAAAGGCGCGCCTCGTTTTCTCCTTTCCGAAGCGGTGCGGGGCGAGGGCGCGGTCCTCCGCAACATTCTCCTCGAGCGCTTTATGCCCCGATACCACGAAGCCGCAGAGCTGGCCCCGCGAGATGTCGTTTCCCGCGCCATCGTCATGGAGATGCAGAAGTGCCGGAGCGAATTCGTTTACCTGGACCTGACGGGGCTGGATTCCGAACACGTCCAAAAACGATTCCCCAGGATTTATTCGACTTGCTTGCAGTACAACATCGACATCACGACGAACCTCGTGCCCGTGCGGCCATCGGCGCACTACGCCATGGGCGGCGTGGCGACCGACCTCCACGGAGCAACTTCGCTTGAGGGGCTGTACGCCGCGGGCGAGGTGGCGGCCACCGGCGTTCACGGAGCAAACCGGCTGGCCAGCAATTCGCTTCTCGAAGGCCTGGTGTACGGCGCGCGGTGCGCTTCGGCGATGACCAATTCGAGGCCGAATCTCCACCCTGCGGCGCCCGCGCGGACATTTTCCGCGGCACATCCGGGCCCGAACCCGGGGAACGGGCAGGCCGATCTCGAGAAGGTCTTGACCGAAGTCCGCTCAATCTTGTGGGAAAAGGTGGGAGTAATCCGCAACGGCAAGGAACTTTGCGAGGCGGTCAAGCGGCATGAGGCAATCGCCCTCCCCGGGTTCGCCCCTCCCTCGCGACAACTCTACGAGGCGCAGAACATTCTCGAAGTCGGGCGCTTGATCGCCCGCTGCGCGCTGGAGCGGAAGGAAAGTCGTGGCGCCCATTACCGCGTCGATTATCCTTTGAAAATCACCTCTTCTCCGCCCCGTCACTCTTACGTCTCACGAGACAAACCGGTCTACTTCGAGTGACCCGCCTGCGGGTCCCCGCTTCTTCGCACCGAGGCAAAGACGGCGCCTGCGATTGTTACCGAGATGATGCCGAGAGTGAGCAGGATGGGAATCCGGAAGAAATGCAGCAACAGCATTTTCATCCCGACAAACATCAATACCACGGAAATCCCTGCCCGCAGGTAGCGGAAGCGAGCCAACGCGCCCTCAAGGAAAAAATACATCGCGCGGAGCCCCAGGACCGCGAACACGTTCGACGTGTAGACGATGAACGGGTCCAGCGTGACGGCGAAGATAGCGGGAATCGAGTCCAGGGCGAAAAGCAAGTCCGTGGTCTCCACCACCACCACGACCAGCAAAAGCGGCGTCGCCATTAATCGGCCGCCGCGCCGCACAAAGAACGCCGACCCCTCGTAGCGCTCGGTGATCGGGAAGACCCTCCGCGCCAGACGCAACGCGGGGTTCCGCTCGAAATCAACCGGGCGCGGTTTCCCGGTGAGAGTCTTCGCGCCAGTGAGCAGAAGGAAGAGTCCGAAGCCGTAGAGGACCCAGTGGAAGCGGGAGACGAGCGCCACCCCCGTGATGACCAGCACACCCCGAATCGCAAGAGCCCCCAGGACTCCCCAGAGCAAAACCTTGTGCTGGTACGCGGCCGGTACGGCCGCGTAACTGAAGACCGCTGCAAACGCGAAGACGTTGTCCAGGGAGAGCGATTTTTCAAGGACGTACCCGGTAAGAAATTCAAGGGCGGGTTGCGGTCCGCGCCAATAATAAATGGCGACATTGAAGGCGAGCGACAAGGCCACCCACACGCTGCTCAAAAGAGTCGCTTGTCGAAAGGAAACGGGGCGGTCGCGTCGCCCGGTGACGCGCAGATCGAGAGCCAGCAGTCCCAGCACAAACAGGCTGAAGAGGGCGAGGGCGTAGAAATCGGTCATGCAGGACCAAGTCAGGCCAGCGTTCGAGGCGAAGGATCTGCCGGCGGCGGCCTGGCCGGCGCTGGGCGAGGGGGTCCGCCTCCGCGTCGCGATACTACTTCAGAGCCAGGGACCTCTCAAGTTGCTCGAGCGTTGCCATAACCACGCGCCCCACAATGGTCAAGCTGGCGGGGCTGCAGTGTTCGACCGTGTCATTGGCGGTGTGCCAGTAAGAGTTGTTCGGTCCGTAATCCAAATCGATCAAATCCACTGCGGAGACCCCTGCGTTCACAAACGGGATATGGTCGTCCCCGACGGCGTGGGTCGCCTCTGGGAAATATTTGGCATAGCCGAGTC
>QHZM01000365.1 GCA_003224665.1 Acidobacteriota bacterium | reverse complement strand
CGAAATAGGGCAAGACGGGTGTGGCGAGGATTTGAGAGTGGGCGTGCCCGATGACCGTGGGCCCCGGCGACCGCTGGTCCTTGAAGATGGAGACATACCGGAAGCGGCGGTCCTGCTTGAGGTCAAGGATGCGGTCCCGGCAGACTTCGATGGCTTTCGCGATCTGCGTCGCGGGGAGCTCTGCCAGCGTGACGCCGTGCTGGGGAGTCTCGACCACGATTTCATGCGCCCCCAGGGTATTCATCCGGTCGAACAGGCCCTCGCCCCGCGGATTGAGGGCGCCTTCAATTCGGAAGATCGGCGCGCGATCGTGGAAGGCTCGGACCCCCCAGGCGCCGTTCGGCTCCAGGTGCTCCCGTACCGCCTTCGGCGTCAAGTCCTCATTGCCGGGACAAAACGGACAACGGGTGTCGGAGTCTCTTGCGTCAGCTGTGACCGGGCGCCTGCCCGTCACAATCCACCGGCGTGTGGCCGGGTCTTGCCGGAGTTCAGCCAATCGTGACGCCTTTCTGGCCGACATTCCGCGCGCAAGCGGAAACGAGTTGACGACCTTTCGCTTGAAGTCTCCTCGGGTCTGGCGTGCCCATTCTAGCCTGAATACCGTCAGGCCCGCCAGAAGCCAGGGCGGGGATGAGTTCAGGGGTAAGAAGGATCAAGGGAGAGGGGTCAGAACCCTTCCTCGCGGGCGGAAAGATTGGTTCGATTGTGAACCAGGTGGCCGCGCGTGCGGAAAGTGATCGTGAGGACCGTAGCCCACCGCGGCGGGGCTCGACGCGCCGTGACCTCTATGCTAGCTTGTAAAAGCAGCGCGCGAGTTTCGATTTCGACCGAAGCCATGGCCGATATTTATCCGTTCCGGGCCGTTCACTACAATTCCAAACTTGTCCCCGACCTCAGCAAAGCCGTTACCCAGCCCTACGACAAGATCACCCGGGAAATGCAAGCGCGCTACTACGACCTGAGTCCTCACAATCTGGTGCGGATTATTCTCGGGCGACATAAGCCTGAAGACACCGGCGAGGACAATTTTTACACGCGCGCGGCCTGTTCCTTCCAGGACTGGCTGCGCGAGGGGGTTCTGACCTCGGAGGCCGAGCCTGGGCTCTACCCCTACGTCCAGGAATTCACCGTCCCCGGCCCGTCACGGGCGAGGAAGCGACGCCAGGGTTTTATCGCGCTCTGCCGGCTTGAGGACTACTCCGCCGGCGTGGTCCATCGGCACGAGGAGACGCTCTCCGCTCCCAAAGCCGACCGGCTGGAACTCCTCAAAGCGACCCGGGCGCACTTCGGCCAGATTTTCATGCTCTACAGCGACCCCGAGGGCAAGATCGAAAAAAAACTTGCGGCGTGCTCGGGAGGAAAACCGTGGGAGCGCGCTCAAGACGAGTACGGGACGCTCCATACCGCTTGGCGCGTGACCGACCCCGCAGCCATCGAGGAAGTGGTTCTCGCCATGCGCGACAAAAAGCTCGTCATCGCTGACGGCCACCACCGTTACGAGACTGCGCTCGCGTATCGGAACGACTGTCACGCCCAGTCGCTGCCCGATGACCGACCGGAATATGTGATGGTGACTTTCGTCCGAATGGAAAGCGAGGGCCTTACGATCCTGCCCACGCACCGCGTAGTCCACAGCCTGCCGCGGTTCGATTGGAGCGAATTCCTCTCGCAGGCCCTGAAATTTTTCGACTCGGAAGAAGTCCACGCTGACGGCGGCGTCGAGAAATGGGGACAGAGCTTTCTTGATCGCATGGCTCAGGCCGGCGGCGACGGCTCGACGCTCGGGGCCTACGCAAAAGGGGGCAAGATTGCGCTGCTGCGGCTGCGCAGCGGTGCTGAGTTGGAACGCGCGATGGCCGACGTCCCCTCAGGCCTTCGCCGCCTGGACGTCGTCCTCCTTCACCGGTTGTTGCTCGAAGGCGTTCTGGGCATCGATCGGAAGGCCGTCCAGGAGGAAAGGAACTTGCGATACGTGCGGGAGTTCGAGGTCGCCGTTGGCCTGGCGGAGAGAGGCGAGGCGCAGGTCTCATTCCTGATGAACGCCACGCCCGTTACAGCCGTTTGGGAGAACGCCTTGGCCGGGCAAGTCCTTCCGCAAAAATCTACTGACTTCTATCCCAAGCTGCTTACGGGTCTGACGATCTATTGGCTGGACAACCCCGAGGGGATGTAAGCCACACGCGAGCCGCGCACCCGGAGCGCTGGCTCGTAGCCGTTGCCGCCCGCGCTTGCCGCCGGGTACCCGGCTAGGCCCTCGGCCCGAAGGAGCCAACGGCTTTCTCGACGCTGTCGTAGACGTCGAAGACGGTCACCAGCTTGGTGATGCTCAACTGCTCGCGGATTTTATTGGTGAGGTTCGCGAGTTTCAGGTTGGCTCCGTGGCTTTCCGCCGAGATGAAGCATGCCACCAATGCCCCCAGGCCAGCACTGTCGATGTAAGTGACCTCGCCCACGTCCAGGACGAGTCTCCTCTTGCCCATGCCCAGGAGGTCCTTAATCTTATTTCGCAGGTTGTTGCTTTCATCTCCGAGGATCAGGCGGCCCGCCAGCCCGATGATCGCCACCCCGCTCAAGTCTTTTTCGACTATTTGCAGCGCCATAGTTCGTCCACCTATGCTTGCTTTCGCGGCATAACTTCCATCCGCTTGCTTCGTCCGCGCGCTCCACGCGAACGCGCATTGTACAGAGCCCCCCGCCCGTTGTAAATGCCTTTCCCGAAAAAATGTCCGGGGCCGGCAGTCCCAACCACACGTAATTAAACTCAGCCGAATTCCGAGCAGGAAAGGAAAAAGCCGCAGCGCGGGCAGACCATTTTGCAATGACGGAACTCGAGGCGAGAGGAACACACAGGACAGAACTCGATGGCCAGCTCCGTCGGTAGCGCCTCGCGCTCCCTCGCCTCGTGAGGTTCGCCGCTCACAGAAGTCGCCTCCTAACCCAAAAGCGCCTGGACCAACCCGACCTTCCACATCAGGAAGACGCCGAAGCCCAGGCTGAACACTCCGGCGGCCAGGCGCACGGTCTGCTCGAGCACCTTCGCCCGTCTCCCCGCCAGAGCCAGCGGCACGCCCATCAAAAGAGTCACGCCGACCATCCCGCCGATCGATCCAATGCCAAAAACCAGGATGTAGCAAACCGCCAGCAGCAAGGAGGGGATCGCGCCCAGGACGAATAACATGAGGGCGGCGGTCCCGGCGAGGCCGTGCACAATTCCGACGACAAAAGGTTTTCCGCCCAGCTTCAGGACGTGGTGGTGGTGGACGTGGTCCGAGTCACCGAGGTGAAAATGCAGGTGGGAGTGCCGCGCTCCGTCGTGTTCGTGGGTGTGGACGTGGATCGTTTGAGCTTTCGCAAGGCCGAGCAGAGCATTCAG
>QHZM01000364.1 GCA_003224665.1 Acidobacteriota bacterium | reverse complement strand
TCCGCGACCTCCTGGCCTTCGAGGAGAAGACCGCCGGCGCCCTGATGACCAACGAGTTCGTCGTGGTGGGAGAATTGGCCACGGTCGAAGGGGCACTCGCCACGCTCAAAAACTTCCAGGGGCCGCTAGAGTCCGTCCATGCGGTCCATCTCATCGATTCGAGCGCCGCCCTGACCGGCGTCGTCCCGGTGGCGCGCCTGCTTCTGGTCGAACCCGCCACGCCGCTCAAAGACCTGTCGTCCGGCAGGGGCGTTGCCGTCGAAGTGGACACCGACGATACGGCCGTCATCGATCTCTTTCACAAGTACAACCTACTGTCTCTTCCGGTATTAGATGAAAAGGGTCATCTAATTGGTGTTATCACGGCCGACGACGTGATCGAGTTAATGCTCAGCCGCGCCTGAGCCTGGTTTAGGGGCCCGCCACCTGTGAACCTGAGAAAATTTCGCCGTTTCCGCACGAAGCTGCTGATTTTCCTTTCGGTCGTTGGCCCGGGGATCATCACCGCCAACGTTGACAACGACGCGGGGGGGATCTTTACCTACTCAGCGGCTGGCGCGCGGTTCGGATATACGCTTCTCTGGACGCTCGTCCCCATCACCGTCGCGCTGATTGTCGTGCAGGAGATCGTGGCTCGCATGGGAGTGGTGACGGGGAAGGGGCTGGCGGACCTGATCCGTGAAGAGTACGGGCTGCGCGCCACGTTTTTCTTGATGGCCCTCCTGCTCGTTACCAATTTTGCCAACACGCTCTCTGAATTCGCCGGTCTGGCGGCCGGGATGTCCCTCTTTGGGGCGAGCCGCTATGTGGTGGTCCCGCTGGGGGCCATCATCGTCTGGGCGCTGGTGGTCAAGGGGAGTTATCGCTCCGTCGAAAAGGTCTTCCTGGTGGCTTGCCTGTTTTACATCGCGTATCCGGTTTCTTGTTTTCTTGCGCGCCCGGACTGGCCACAGGCGCTTAAGTACACGGTCATACCCGCTTGCGGAATAAACGCGAGCCACCTCTTTATGATCATCGGCCTGGTGGGCACCACGATCGCTCCGTGGATGCAGTTTTACCAGCAGGCCGCCGTGGTGGAGAAGGGCATCAAGATCAAAAACTATATCCAGGCGCGCTGGGACGTCATTCTGGGCTGCACGATTACGGACGTCGTCGCCTTCTTTATCATCGTTTCGTGCGCGGCGACGATTTACGCCAGCGGCCATAAAGAGATCCACGATGCGGCCGACGCCGCTCTGGCCCTGAAGCCGCTGGCCGGCCGCGCCGCTAGCGCGCTGTTTGCTTTCGGGCTATGCAACGCCTCGCTGTTTGCCGCCTCCATTCTCCCCCTCTCAACGGCCTACTACGTGTGCGAGGGGCTGGGGCTCGAGTCCGGTATCAACAAACGGTTCAATGAAGCGGCCGCATTCTACTGGCTCTATACCAGCCTGATCGCCTTGAGCGCGCTGGCCGTCATGTTCTTGAACGAGACGATGCAAGTCCCTGTCATCCTGATTTCTCAGGTCGCCAACGGCATCCTGTTGCCCTTTGTTTTGATCTTCATGTTGCGGCTTAGCAACCGCGTAGATTTGATGGGGCGTTACCGGAATACTCCGCTCGTGAATGCCATCGCCTGGATCACCTGCGTTGTCATGATCGTCCTATCCCTCGTTTGGGCGGCCAGTGCCCTCTTCCCGGGCCTTATCCCCGTGTAGCCCCATCTGGCCGGTTTCCTTCAGCGCCGTTCCCGTCGTCCTGAGCGGTGTTTTTATAATCCCGGTCGCGATTCTTGTCATCCTGAACGAGAGCGAAGGATCTCCCTCTTTGCCTCGCACCCTTCGGCTCGGGAGATGCTTCTCCTAAGCTCATGGACGTTGCGCCGGCCCCCCGCCAGTGCGGCCGCAGCGGCCCGGCCGGGCCGCACGAGGAGGAACAGAACTTCGCTGATGGGTGACGCGCGATAAATGCCAGGCACTTTCACTTTCTGACAACAGACAATGGCGGTCGGCTTGCGGCGGCTGTGCCGCTGTGTTAACGTCTGGTCTTGGTAACCGAAGATTTCTCCGCTCGTTAGGCTCGCAGTGAAAACAGACCTTGCCGAGGCGCGCTACCTCGCACAAATTGATTTGGACCGCCTGCCGCGCCATATTGCTGTGATTATGGACGGTAATGGTCGCTGGGCGAAGAAGCGCCTGCTGCCTCGGATTGCCGGCCACCGGGCGGGCATTCGCGCCGTGCGGCAAGTCGTGGAAGCCTGCGCGCGTCTGGGGGTGGCTTATCTCACGCTCTATGCCTTCTCCGTCGAGAACTGGAAACGCCCTCATACAGAGATCAAGTTGTTGATGTCCCTTCTGCGGGAGTACCTCAAGAAAGAAATACCCGAGCTCAACAAACAGAACATCCGGTTGGGTGTGATCGGCAGGATCCATGAGCTGCCCAAACCCGTCCTACGAGACCTGGAGGTCGCGCTCGAAAAGACGCGACGCAATTCGGGAATGCGACTTACGCTCGCCCTCAATTATGGAGGCCGCTCCGAATTGATCGACGCCGCGCGCAAGTTGGCGGAGCAGTGGAAGCACAACGGCAACTTCGCCATCGATGAAGACACCTTCAGCGAGTACCTCTACACCCGCGGGTACCCGGACCCGGATTTGCTGATTCGCACGAGCGGGGAACTCAGGTTGAGCAATTTTCTTCTGTGGCAGGTGGCCTATGCTGAAATCTGGGTTACTGATACGCTCTGGCCGGATTTTACGCAGAAAAATCTCTTTCAGGCGATTATCGATTTTCAAAAGAGGGAGCGACGTTACGGCGGGTTAGGCTTAGGCTAGCACCTGATCCGTTCGGTAGACCCGAAACCCAGGATTTGTCCTTCACGCCCGAGAACCCGGTTCCTGGCACTCCTTGATGAAACTTCGCGTCCTAACCGCTCTGCCGCTGGCCCTCACCGTCGCTTGGCTGATCTGGCAATCCTCCCAATGGCTTTTCCTCCTGGCCCTGGTTGTGACGGTCGAGCACGGGCTCTACGAGTTTTTCAACATCAGCCGCCAGGCGGGGTTCAAGGTCTTCCCCAAGGTGGGATACATCGCGGGTGGAGCGCTTTGCCTGGCCCAGATGGCCGAACTCCGCAGGCCCGGAAGCTTCGTCCTGGCGGTCCTCCTCCTGACCTTTCTGCTGACCCTCTGGCTGGCGCTCCATTTAACCGAGGACTTGAAGCAATACCTTGGAGCGGCCGCAACGACAGTCTTTGGAGTCCTCTACGTAGCATTTACGCTCTGCTGGCTGGTCCCTTTGCGTTTTTCTGAGCCCTTGACAGGCCGGAACCTTGTGTTCCTCCTGTTCATCGTCATCTGGGCGGGTGATATTTTTGCGTACCTGGGGGGACGGATATTCGGCCGCACACCTCTGTTCGTACGGGTGTCGCCGAAGAAAACCGTTGAAGGGGCTGTGGCAGGGTTCACGGGGAGCATGGCTGTCGCCTGGGTTTTCACTCGATGGGTGTGGCGGGCGGCAGACCTGGAAACGACCATGGTTCTGGCGGGGTTAATCGCGGCGGCCGGTCAATTGGGAGACCTGGCGGAATCGGCCCTGAAGCGCGGCGCGGACCTGAAAGACTCTGGCACCTTACTCCCTGGACACGGCGGACTCCTGGACCGGATCGACAGCCTGCTGTTCGGAACGCCGATCCTGTGGCTTGCGGTCACATTCAAGGAGCTGTTCAAATAGCGCGGGTATGACGAAGGGACTGTGCATCCTCGGCTCAACAGGGTCTATCGGCCAGAACTGCCTGCGGGTCGTTCAAAGCTTGCCGGGGCGGTTTCGCATTGTCTCCCTCTCGGCAGGGAAAAACCTGGATGTCCTGGTTGAGCAGATTCTGGAGTTCAGCCCCCAGGTGGTGTCGGTTGGGGAGTGCCAGTTAATCGAGCCCCTCCGGGAACGGCTCCGCCTGCGCGAGCACCGCGCTCCCCTCAAGGTCGTGGCCGAAATCAGCGGGCAAGTGGAGGCTGCGACCCTCCCCGAAGTGGATTTCGTCGTTTCCGCTTCCCACGGGACTACGGGGCTGGTGGCAACCTATGAGGCTGTCCGCGCCGGAAAGCAATTGGGCCTGGCGAATAAGGAGACGCTGGTCGTGGCCGGCGAGCTTGTCATGCAGGCCGCGCGCGAGCGGGCCCTGGAGGTGCTGCCGATTGACAGCGAACACTGCGCCGTCCATCAGTGCCTCCGGTCCGGCCGTCGCCAGGAGGTGCGGCGGCTGATCTTGACGGGCTCGGGTGGACCGTTCTTAACGACGTCCAGGAAAAAGTTTGATTCCATCACGCCGGAGGAAGCCCTGAAACACCCCGTGTGGAAGATGGGCGGGCGCATCACGGTGGACTCCGCGACATTGATGAATAAAGGGCTTGAAACCGCCCCGGACATGCGGTTCCCCATCCAGTATGCGCTGACTTATCCGGACAGGGTCACGGTGAACGGAAGACCATTGGGGCTGGACTTGGCCGCCTTGGGGCGGCTGACGTTCCGAAAGCCGGATACGAGGCGCTTTCCGTGCCTCGAGTTGGGCCGGGCGGCCCTCGAAAAAGGCGGGGCGATGCCTTGTGTGCTGAATGCCGCCGACGAGGTCGCTGTGGAATCCTTCCTGACGCGCCGCTTGCCGTTTGGGGATATTCCGCGCGTCATCGAACGCGTCATGCGGCGAATGCCCGAAACTGAGCTGAGGTCTCTCGATGACGTCCTCAAGTGCGACAGGGAAGCCCGGCAGCTTGCCAGGGAATTAATTCCCCGGACCTCTTGAGCTGTGAAGTGAGCGAGGAATGCTTCCAAACTACCTGACGGACGCTGTGGTGGTGGCCATCGTCCTGGGCGTAATGATTCTCGTCCATGAGCTGGGTCACTTCCTGGCCGCGAAAGGGTTCGGCGTCCGGGTGCGAATCTTTTCGATTGGCTTCGGCAAGCGCCTCTTCGGATTCAAGCGGGGGGACACCGACTATCGCGTAAGCGCCCTGCCCTTGGGCGGCTACGTCAAGATGGCCGGGGACGATCCGCGGGAGTCCCACGAAGGCGATCCCGGCGAGTTCCTGGGTCGGCCTCGCTGGCAACGGTTCGTTATCGTGGCGATGGGCCCGACCATGAACGTGCTGATGGCCGTCGTGCTCCTTTCGGGTCTATACCGCTATCACTTCCAGAAGCCAGCGATCGAAGAACAGCCGGCGCGCGTGGGGGATGTCGAGCCCGGCTCGCCCGCAGCGCGGGCAGGAGTGCTCTCGGGAGACCTCATCGTCCGCCTGGACGGCATCGTCAATCCCAAGTGGCAGGACGTTATAGCCAAGATTCCGCTCTCGGTCGGGGAAACGATTCAGCTCGAGGTCGTTCGCGACGGGCGGCATTTGGATCTGACGATAACGCCGAAAGCAGAGGGGCGGGACGAGATGGGTTACGCTGGCTGGATTCCATATTTGCCCGCCTTCATCGAGTCGGTCAGTCCGGAAATGCCAGCTGCGCAAGCCGGGCTCCAGCCGGGCGATCAGGTGGTGGGCGTTGACGGGAAGAAGGTTTACGATTCGGTGGCCATCGTTCGCGCGCTCCAGTCGGCAGATGGCAAGCCGGTCGAGTTTGCGGTCAAAAGGCAGGGAAAGGAATTTCGCGTCAGGTTAAGGCCGGTTTACAGCGCGGCGGGAGGCCAAAAGAAGTGGCGAATTGGTGTCGCCTTTGAATTCCCGTTCGTGGTGCGGCAACTACCGTGGCGGCAGGCGATCACGGTTTCCGTCGAAGAGAACTGGAATAATTCCCTGATGACCTTCGACGTTTTGGGAAAGATCCTGACGCGACGGATGTCAGCGCGCTCGCTCTCCGGCCCGATTGGGATCGCTCAGCTTTCCGGCGAGATGTACCGCGCGGGCATCGATCCTCTCCTCAAGCTGGTGTCCGCCATCAGTCTCCAGCTCGGGATCTTTAATCTGCTGCCCATCCCCATCCTGGACGGCGGGGTCATCTTGCTGCTGTTGATTGAGAGCGTGATGCGGCGCGACTTGAGCCTGGCGGTCAAAGAGAGGGTGGTCCAGGTTGGGATGGTATTTTTGCTGTTGCTCGCCGTGTTCGTGATGTATAACGACATCGTGAAGACATTCAGACCCTATTAAGGCACTCAAATGAATTTCAGCGACCAGGAATATTTTCCTCCTCGGCGGGCAACGCGGGCCGTGAAGGTCAGCCGGCTGACGATCGGCGGAAGCGCGCCGATCGCTGTCCAGTCGATGACGAAGACGGACACGCGGCACGTCGAAAAGACGGTCGAGCAGATTCAGCAGATGGAAGCCGCCGGCTGCGAGATTGTCCGGCTCGCGGTGCCGGACGTCGAGGCGGCGAAGGCGCTCGCCGAAATCCGCAAGCGCTGCCCGGACTCCATTCTCGTTTCGGACATCCACTTCCAATACAAGTTTGCGCTCATGGCGCTCGAAGCGGGCATCGATAAGTTGCGCATCAATCCGGGGAACATCGGTGACGCGGAAAAAGTGCGCGTGGTCGTGCGGAGGGCGCAGGAGCAGAAGGTGCCGATTCGCATCGGGGTGAACGCGGGTTCGCTTGAGCGCCGTCTGCTCGAAAAGTACGGCTACCCCACCCCGCAGGCCATGGTGGAGAGCGCCCTTTACCACATCCGCATTCTGGAAGACCTCGGTTTCGCGGATACGATCGTTTCCCTCAAGTCTTCAAACGTAAAACTTACGGTTGCAGCCTACCGCCTCCTGGCGAAGCAGTGTGACTATCCGTTCCACCTCGGCGTCACGGAAGCCGGCACCCAGTTTTCGGGCACGGTCAAGTCCTGCGTGGGCATGGGCATGCTGCTGGCGGAAGGGATTGGGGACACGATTCGAGTTTCGCTTGCCACCGACCCTGTGGAAGAGGTCCGAGTGGCGTACGAGCTGCTGAAGTCGCTCGAGCTCCGGAGCCGAGGCCCCGTCGTCATCGCCTGTCCCACTTGCGGCCGCCTCGAAGTTGACCTTTTCAAGATCGCCGCGGAGATTGAAAACGCGACTGCCCACATCAAGATGCCCGTCAGCCTTGCCGTGATGGGCTGCGCCGTCAATGGGCCGGGAGAAGCCCGCGAGGCCGACCTGGGCGTGGCCGCGGGGCGCGGCAACGGCATGATCTACAGGGAAGGGAAGGCCATCCGGCGGGTCACGGAATCGGAGATTGTCCCCGCGCTCCTCGAAGAGATCGAACGATTCGTCGCCGAAAAGTCTGCGCGCGCGAATGATTCGCGCGGACCTTCGGAAACCCCTCAGGGTCCCGCAAACCCCCTGCCCATCCTCCGGTAAAATGCAGCCAAAGTCCCTTGAGGCGGTTCCGCCGAAGGCCGACTATTTCCGCGCACAAGCGCGAGGCCAGGGTTATGACACAGTGCGTTGGGTCTGCCGCTCTTGAAAGAGCTTGAGCAGGCGGAAGAAATTCAGCGAACGTTGAACGTCCTTTTGGATCTGTGCCTTCAGAGCCTCGGCTCAACCGTGAGCGGGTGCTCTCCGAAGGTAGGTTTGTGCCCGACGTTCGTGACGGACTCGTACAGGATGCCATCGAGCATGGTCCGTGTAACGTACACGCCTACCTTCGGAACCTGTTGGTCCGCCGGAGCCAGGTTCAATGTGGGAACAGTCTTCTTCCGCCCGACTCCGCTGCCGGGAACGATGCGTCCTGAGACCGCGAAGGGTCTGCCGAGCAGCCGCCCAGCCCTCCCGACTCGTCCCTCGTCAAGCAACTGGCGGATGCGCGAACTCGAGATCCGTTCGCCCCGGAGTTCAACCGTGGGAAGGACCTCGATGTCGAAGCCTTCTCGCCGGGAGAGTTCATCCAGCAACTTGACGTCGCCCGCCTGGCGGTGGCCGAAACGAAAGTTTGGACCCACTTCAATACGGACCGCGCGCAAACGTTCGACCAGGATTTTCCGAACAAACTCGTTGGGTGAGAGCCTCGCCAGTTTCCAGGTGAAGGGCAGGATGACGAGGAGTTCGATGCCCTGTTCCTCGACCAGCCGGCATTTTGGGTCGATGGGGGTTAAGAGCCTGGGTGCGCGCTCAGGTGTCAGCAATTTCCGCGGGGGAGGGTCGAAGGTGACCGCGGCCGGGATTGCCCCGCCGGCCCGCGCCGCTTCAACGACCCTGCGGAGGAGTTTCTGGTGGCCCAGGTGCACGCCGTCGAAGTTTCCAATAGTCAGGACAGTGGCGCTGGCAAGATTTCCGAGTTCCCGGAGGTCAGTGACGACACGCATCGGAAAATTTAATGCTTAACAAGGAGGGCTGGGCTATTCCCGGAAAAAGTGATGTGCCGCAACGCTTGCACCCGCTCTTCCTTCTCTGCCATGGGTCAGCCCCAGACCATGCACCTTCTTAAAGCTCGAGCTTCAGACCGTCGTGAGCCAGCCGCACGTGGGGAGGGAGTTTGGCGTTGGTCTCCTCATGCCCCAACTCGTGCGCGATGTGCGTGAAAAAAGCCTTTCGTGCTCTCAGCCGCTCGACCCAGGCGAGCGATTGCTCGATGGTCGAGTGCGCAGGGTGCGGCTTGTGGCGCAGCGCGTCCAGGATAAGCACGTCCAGATCTTCGAGGAGCGGTATGGTGGAGTCAGGGATGGAGCTGAAGTCCGTCAGGTAAGCCGCCTTGTCGAATCGAAATCCCAGGACCGGGAGGTTCCCATGGAAGACCTCTAACGGGATCATTTCCTTCCCCCAAAGGTTGACGGGCCCGTCGATGACGTGGGGGTCAAGCTTGGCGACCCCCCCGTAAGGATAGCTGCCGTCGAAGATGTAGGAAAAAACGCGGCGGAGTGTTTCCATGCATCGGGCGTCGGCGTAAATCGGGATGGGTTCTCCCTGACGAAAATAAAACCCGCGGACGTCGTCGAGGCCCAGGACGTGGTCGGCATGGGCGTGGGTAAACAGCACGGCGTCCAGGCGCCCGATCCCTTCTCGCAAAGCTTGGGCGCGGAAGTCCGGGCTGGTATCGATAATCACCACCCGGCCCTCGAACTGGAGCATCAAGGAAGGCCGTGTGCGCTTGTCGCGGGGATCGCGTGACGTGCAGACCTGACAGTGACAACCCAGCGTGGGAACCCCGGTTGAAGTTCCCGTCCCAAGGAAGGTCAGCTTCATTTGGCTTTTTTCGCCCGGCGTTTCTCGGTTTCGACAAAACTCATTCGAAGTTCGTAGAGGACGTCTTCGAGGAGTCTGCCCTCATCAGGCGTGAGGTTGCCACGGGTCTTCTGCTGCAGGACTTCCAGCAAGTCGATCGAGCGCTGGGCGTTCACAAGGTCAGGCGGGATGTGTTCGCCTCCGGGGCCCGGGAGCAGGCCGAGTTGAAACATGGCCGTAGTGCTCAGGTAGGAGACCAAGGTTTCAAAACCGCCGCCCCCTGGCTCTGCATATTCCTCCTGGTCCATCTCAATGGGGCTGGATTCCGGGGGCGAGGGCGGCGTGGGAAGTTCCGGTCTTCTCTCCGCGTCCTCAGGGTGGGCTTGACGGCGCGTCCCGTCCGAGCTGAAAGCTCGCCGGTCAACCACCTTGAATCCCGATCCCTCGGTCTGTCCTTCAGACATAAAATTCCTCTGAGAACGAATACTCCGAGCTGCCACAAACTGGGCAGCTTGGCTTGCGTGTCGTTGGCGAACAAGTTTAACAATATTTCCAGGAGGCAACAAGGGCGACTTTGAAGGGCGCGCGGATCTCGAGTTGCGTTGCTCCGCTGCGCTGCCTCCGGGAGGCGCCTTTCTCACTCGCCAGCCGCCTCTTGCCATGTCTTCGCCACGCTTGATAGATTAGCCGCCTTGATTCTTTGGGAGCAT
>QHZM01000347.1 GCA_003224665.1 Acidobacteriota bacterium | reverse complement strand
AGGATGAGGTCGAGGTTCAGCTCGCCGACCACCGTGACGTCAAACTGAGGCACTGGACGAACTCCCTTGCTGGTCTTTTTCGCCCAGAATGATTACGCGACTGAGGTTGCGAGGCCGGTCGGGATCGTGACCCTTGCTCAGCCCGGTGAAGAGGCCGAGGAGCTGGCCGGCGAATAAGTAAGGAGCCAGTCGAGCATATTCGGGTTCTTCGAGCCCGAGCTCCACAAGAAAATCCGCGGCGCGACGCGTTGCAGCATCCGCGGCGTTCGCGACTGCCAGCGTGGTCCCACCCAGGCCCTTGATCTCTTCAAGGACTTCCCGCTCAGCCTCGTAAGCCCTTTCGGACAGGAGGAAGGTGACGAGCGTCTCAGGGCTGACGATCGCTTTCGGGCCGTGGCGGAACTCGAGGGTGTGGAAGCACTGAGCGTACGAGCAGG
Organism: Acidobacteriota bacterium; assembly: GCA_003224665.1. Taxonomy (GTDB): domain Bacteria; phylum Acidobacteriota; class Terriglobia; order UBA7540; family UBA7540; genus QHZM01. Next base: position 3,133 of record QHZM01000347.1, on the reverse strand, counting down.
ACATCTCTTTGACTTTCAGCATCGACTCGCAGGCAATGCCGTAAAAAGGCCCCTGGCCGAGGAAAACGTAGTCGGCGAATTTGCGGGCCGTCACAAACTCCTGGATTCGAGCGTCGAGGCCGCCCAAAGCCTTTTGGGCCGAAGCCGGAAGCCTGCGGAGCGATTCGAGGAAAGCCGTCCGGCCGGCGATCCCGGCTGCCAGGAACTCCAGCCCGAGCAGCATGGAAGTGAACGAGCGCGTCATCACGGTGCTCTTCTCATCGGCGGGAAGGACGTGGACCGTCAGGCTCGAAATCTTTTCGAGCGGCTGGTCCGACGCGCAACTGATGGCGAGCGTGCGGATATTTAACTTCTTCTCGAGGTACTCGGCGGCTCGCAATACTTCGGAGGTCTGCCCGGAGCGTGAGATCAGGACCGGCTGCGGGCGCGACGAACCAGTGAGGATCAACTGCGGAAAGAGGAGCAATTCCGACGCGGGAATGGCGCGAGCTTTCGAGCCCGTCAGGGCCGTCCAGCTCGCCGCAGCCGCAAGGGCGATGTAGAAGCTGCTGCCGCAACCAATGAACAGCCAGTCCTCGCGAGCAGTAAATTTCTTACGGACCTGCTCGATCGAACCGGCCTTGTCCAGGGCCTGAAGACATTCGGCCCAGCATTGAGGTTGAGAAAGGATTTCTGCGAGCGCGAGCGCTCCGGGAGATTGGGCGGTCGAAGCCATGACTGATCTTCTCCTCATCCGCGGAAGAGGCTTTCCTCTTCCTTTTTAATCCCACTGTTGTCGTGAGTCAAAAAAACTTTCTCGAATCCGTGGGGCTGGTTTTACCGCCGCGTGCCGGTCCGGAGCCTGGCGCTTGCCCTCCGCCGCCGGCCAGCATAGACTGATACAACCTGCGGAGATGAAAGGTCGAATCATAATCGCGCGGCCTTTTGAAGCTCGGCGACGTTGCGAACGACCGGCGTTGACGCGAAGGCTGAGAGGGTTTCGAGTCACTTGAACCGTATGTTTTGGAAGAGGGCCGGATATTTCGGCGCGGCATTCGGCATCCTTGTTTGCTCTGTAGCGGCTGCGCCCTCGAGCAGTATCGCCTCCGAGCAGGCTGGCGAAGAAATCCAGGATATCACGAACAAATACCACTTCATCGCGCCTGAAGATACCCTCGCTCTCCTTGACGAAGAAGGAAAGCTCCACGGGTCGATTTTCCGGAACTGTCCAGCGCGGCGCGGGCCACGACGAGGGTGATCCCGACTACCTCGACCTCGCCGGAGACCTGGAGATCGTCACTGTCCATGCCGGTAGCGAGAAAGAAGTTGTCGAGCGCAGGCACGTCATTTTGAAGTCCTTCGGCAAGCGCGAAAGGGAAGAAGAATAGCTCTAGGCTTCGTTCTGAGACTGGAAGTCGCCGGCACGGCGCTTGTTTGTTGGTTCGTCGCTTTTTGATCCAGGTTTTCCACCCCACATTGAATTTCAATCTTGAACGGGAGGCCTGAAGGGCCGATGGTTTCTGCGACCGACGGGCTCACGGGTAAAGTGGCCATCGTGACCGGCGCTTCCGGCCAGATTGGCCAGGTGATCGCCCGGGACTTCTTGGAGGCCGGGTCCCGCGTCGCCTGGGTCGGACGCCGCCAGGGAGAGCTTGAATCCGCAATTGACCGCCTTTCTGACGGGCGCGACCGGTCGCTCGCAGTCCGGGCCGATCTGCGCAGCGAACCGGATGTCCGGCGGATGGTGCGTGCTGTCCTCAAACATTTTGGACAGATTGACATCCTCGTCAACAACGCGGCACAGCGCGGCCCGACCGCTCCGGCGACGCAACTGGGCCTGAAGGACTGGCGGTTGGTTCTGGAAACGAACCTGACGGGGCCGTTTCTCTGCGCCCGGGAGTGCCTGCGGCACATGGCGCGACGGGGCGAGGGTCGAATCATCAATATGTCCTCGATGGCGGGGCGCATGGCCTATCCCTTGCGCGCTTCCTATTCGGCTTCGAAGTGGGGGCTGATTGGACTCACGCTGACGCTCGCGCAGGAGGCAGGCGCGTCGGGCATCCAGGTGAACGCGATATGTCCCGGCCCTGTCGAGGGACCGGTGATGAGCGAGGTCATCGCGCGCCGAGCTCGCGCGCTCGGTGTCTCCGAACGGAAAGTCCGGGAACAGTTCTTGCGACGCTCGGCCCTGGGCCGCATGGTCACAGCTGAGGACGTCAGCCGACTCGTGCTCTTCCTTTGCTCAGACGCGGGCCGGAACATTACCGGCCAGGCAATCGAAGTGAGCGCCGGCTTCGGCCTTTGGTCGGGCGCATGAACCCGAGCGCACCTGCCGGAGGTGAGGAGAATGAAATGAGCGAAAAAGGTCTTGAAATGCTTCGCCGGTTGCTCGGCGAAAATCGCGCCGAGGAAGTCCGCGCCGCGTGGACCAGACTCTCGCCGGACTTCGCCCACTATGTCACCACCTTCCTGGCCGGAGAGATCTGGTCGCGACCCCGTCTCGACCTGAAAACGCGCAGCCTGATTACGGTTGCGGCGCTCACGGCGCTCGGTCGGCCGAACGGTCTTCGCCTCAATATCGAAATAGCGCTCAATAATGGCGCGACGAAAGAAGAGGTCCTCGAGACCCTGCTCCAGATGGCCCCCTACGCCGGGTTCCCGGCCTCCTGGGAGGGTCTGGTGATCGCCGACGAAGTCTTCCGGCAACAAAGGGGGAAAGCCTAGTGCCGTTCCAACTATTCGGAGCTATTTCCGCGAGCAGCGCTTTCGAGCATTCTCGAAAGGACTCGGCTTGAGCATTTCGGCCCATTGAGTTGGAACGGCACTAGCGGGCGCAGGAGCGCGAATTGACGGGCGGCATGTCGGTTGCGGCTAGAGCAACGAACCGCTCACCGCGCGTTCGCTTTTCCGGCGGAGTCTCTTCAGGCGGTAGGTGAAACGCTCGAAGTGGCGGGGAGCTGCGGTCGGGGAAGGCTTTGAGCTCTCTCGAGCGGAGTCCCGGAGAAGCTCAATCGCCTTTTCAACCACGTTGATCGCGGCCGTGTAGTCGCGCCGGCGGTGTTCAAAGTGAATCGCCAGCTCTTCCAGCGCCTCGAGCGAAAAATCTCCCCGCTCGCGACGAGTCACTTCAGACCAGATTTCGACAGCCACGTCG
>QHZM01000346.1 GCA_003224665.1 Acidobacteriota bacterium | reverse complement strand
GTTCAGGCGCGTAACCCGAACACGTGGAGACACTGGCGCCTTGAAGATGGATGTGCGGACGCTCTTCCCCTGCCAGTCGATCTCACGCGGAAGCCCCACGTTGACTGACAGCAGCTTCATGTCATGCCCCCCTTGTGGCGTCGCCCGAGCGGCTTAACGACCGGCCGCTCAGGCGCGGCCCGCTTTTGGCGGTCGACTGCAGAAAGGGTTGCTGCCATGCGGCAACGCATCGAGGCGTTCCGCATTATCGTGAAGCATGCGTCGAATCTCCGAATCCACCTCGCGGCAGTCCTTCCCGGAGCAGATCTTCGACGTCGCCAATCTTGTCACCCAGTAGATTCAACTTGCGCGCCAAGCCTTGAATTTCGGACTCCGCACGGCGGTTGACTTCGTAATCGAGTTCGCCGCGCAGACGATCCTTCGCGTCCTGGCGGTTCTGGCTCATCATAATGACCGGCGCCTGGATGGCGGCGAGCATGGAGAGGAAAAGGTTTAGCAGGATGAACGGATAGGGATCCCAGGCCGACCGGCCCAAGGCTGCGCTGATTCCCGTGTAGATGTTCACGGCAACGGCAAATGCAATGATGAAAGTCCAGGATCCACCAAAGCGGGCGACGGAGTCGGCGAGGCGCTCGCCGAGGGTCTCTTGTGCCTCGATCACCTCGTTCGGGTTGCGGCCGGCGCGATTGCGCACGAGTTGCTGGGAGGCATGGAACTGACGGCCCAGCAAGGTCAACATATCCATTCCCGCGAGCGGCTTGCGTTCGAGCAGAACAGCTATGTCCTCCCGGCCTACTTCGAGGCAAACCGTTTCTTCGAGGGCAACAGCGCCGGATTGATGGGGCGTCTGCTCGAGCATGGAGGCGAAACCAAAGAACTCGCCATGAGCCGGCTCATCAATAACCACTTCTTGCTGATCTTGGTCCACGGTGGTGACCCGGACCTTCCCGGAAACCACTACGTAAGCTTGTCCACCCGTGTCGCCGATCTTGTAGATGCGTTGACGCGGGGCGAATCTCTTGAGCTCGACTTGCCCGGCCAAAACCGCGGTCTCCTCTTCATCCAGCAGAGCAAAGAGCGGAACGTGCTTCAACACTTCTGGGTTGCACCCCATCGGTCACCTCGCGCGGTAGAAGTGGATCGTGCCCGATCCAACCTGAGCATCTCATAATTGAGCGATAAGCAACAACAGAGCGGAAAGCGGCCCGCGTACTTCGCGAAGGCATTTTTCCCTAGGGGTTCTGCCTTGTCGCCCGGGGTTTATGAATGCTTCCGCCAACCCGGCAGGATTCCGCCTGCTAGACGACGTTCCATGAAAGTGAGTACGGCGGTCCATGGATCGCGGGTGGCGCATACATGCCGCCGTTTGGCATGTGTGCGATCAGTGAACGCCCGACCGGGGCCGGGCCGAGTCCCGCCGGCGATGGCCAAACCCGCGTGCTCTTGAACGGCGCGGGAGACTGAGGGCGTCATTTTAATGCTGTGCCGGCAGCCCCGCATGGTACATCGCACACATCGCAAGAGGCCCGATGTATGCGCCACCCGCGGTTAGCTTGGTCGTTAGGCGGACGAGGCGAACGCCTTTCACAGGCAGGTCGTAATGCCCTTTCGCGAAAGCATCACTGCCAAGGTTATTGAGGCGGGCGGACGTCTCACGGTCCGCAGTGCCCTCAACCCCATATTGTGGCTTTGCGGCATCATTACACTTCCGGCCCTCGCGCTGATGCCCTTCGTCGGTCCCGCACGCACTCTCTTCGCATGGCTCGCTGCGGCGCCTGTAGCGGTCGCAATCTTCGGCTTTCTGTTCCTCTTATTTTTTGATCGCGACAAACTTCAATCAGAGGACTACCAAATCCGAAAGCGGTCTCTCGAACTGATCGAACAGAAGGGCGAGAAGGCGATACCAGCTGCCGATGTGGAGGTGATTGCAGATCCTGGCGATCGCGTCATTACGGCCGGTGAGGAGGAACGCTCATGAGGAAGGCGTACCTCCTCGTCCACAGTGAAACGTTGGGATCTCGAGACCAAGTCAAGGCTGTGCTCAACAGACTGCCGGAGGTACTTACGTGGCGCTACGACCTCCCCCACTCTTTCTACATTCTCTCAGAGGCAGATGCTGGTACGCTTGCTCGACGCATTCGCGAAGAATCTGGGAATAAAGGTCGCTTTATTGTTACTGAAATCGCCAGCAACAAGTATGGTTGGCTCACACCTGAGTCGTGGTATTTGATCAACCAAAAGCGAACAAAGCCGAAATCTTAGGCCGGCTAACCACGCGCTGGAGCCGACCGCCGGGGAAACCGCTTGCCCGGCGTCCGTGGGCGGCAAATCAACGCGTACGCGTTAGGCGTAGCGTGTCCCACACCGCCCCGCTGGAGCCCTGGTAGGGTTGATCTCTCTGCCCGCTACCTTGATCCCTCTCTCGGCTTCCCCCTCGCCTTCGCTCGGGGCTTCGGCAAAAGCGGGATTTCGGCAGCGGGCTCAGACGCCCGCTAAACGCCTCAACTTTGCATGAACGCGCATCCCGTCGATAGGGCCAGACCGCCATTCGCTCCGGGCCTGTCGCCACCTGCCAACGTCCCGCATGGCGGGATCGCGCACTCGGAAACCATCCCAGGGTGAAGCGCAGGGCCCCCCTCCGGCCCTTCAACGTCTTTCGAAAGGAACTGGAAAAGCCGCAAGGCTGGAATGCGAGCCTTGCGCTACCCGGCGTCGGCGGTCAATTGACCGTAAAGTCGCCTTCCCGGAAACCGGGCCACTACCGGACGGCGAACCTCCACGAAACATTTGGCTTCGCGGGCCCCGCGTGCCGACAGCTTCATCCCGCGATGCGACAAAATCCACTTTGGGCTGCCGCCCCGTCAGCCCGCATCTCGCTCATCAGGCCCGAAAGCGGGGCGAGGTTTTACCCGCCCACTTCCCGTACCACCAGCTCCGCCAGCGCCTGGATGAACTTCGGCGAGTCGTTCAGCGCCGGCATCACTTCAAATTGCCGGATGCCGAGTCGCCGCGCCGTTTCGCGCGCCTCGATGTCAATTTCACTCAG
>QHZM01000197.1 GCA_003224665.1 Acidobacteriota bacterium | reverse complement strand
TTTCCGGAGTGGTCGAGAATGTCAGCAAGGGCATGTCGCGGAGGCGTTCCAGGTAAACCTTGGAAATAAGGTGAGGAAAGAAGGTGAGAAGCACCCTTGTTTTGACGCCCTCTTCCTCGCAGAGGAGAAACGTCTCCTCGAGTCTCTCCAATCACTCCTTACCGACGGCGAACATGACCTCGTCAATCACGTGCTCTCGAAGAAGCTCGGGAAGCTGGGCGAGACTGTAAACCGGATAGTTGCGGCGAAGCCCGGGCTGGTCCACCCGCGCGGGTGTCTGCGACCCTGGACCGAGCACCACGAAACCGGAAAGTCTCATGCCGAGGTTTTCGTTCACTTCAATGGCGCGCGCGATCTCAAGAGCCTCGGGCGTTGCGCCGACCAGGAGAAAATGCCGGAACCCGCCCAAGGCGCGCAGGAGCGGCCTGCCTAGCCGTGGCGCGAGCAGCCGAAACAGGACCATCGCCCCAAGATCAAGCGCGGCGTAGAAGCCGAGCAGCAAGCGGCTGATATAGTCCAGCTTGAAGGCGAAAGTAATTGCGAAGAGGAGGGTGGTGCCGATCAGGAAGACTCGAGTCGCATCGGCCAGCGCACGGCGCAGGTCAGGGACCTCGCGATACACGCCGGCGGCAAGACCGACACTCACCCAAATCCCGACTGCCAGGGGAACGATCCATGGGTAATTCGAGAGTGGATAGAGCGGCCGCGGGGTGACGATTCGGGAGCGCACCCAATAAGCGAGCCAGAAACTTTCGAGCGCGAGCAGGGCGTCGGCCAGGAGGTAAACCCCGCCGATCATCCGATTGTGCCGCGAAAACATCGAAAGCTCCCCTGCCTTCGGGGGGATGTTTACAATTTTGGTATCTTAGCAGAAACCCAGCCGCCGGGCGGCCTCGCGTCAGGATGCGAAGGACCACCGGCTTCGGCTCTCTCTGCCCCCCACGCGCGACGACCTGCCGGCCGCTGCTTTTCGGTTACTCGCCGGCGCTTCCCGGCTTGTAGCGCCGTCCTTTCCAGGACACGCCGCCTCCGACAACGCTTTTCCACGAAGAGTTCACCGCGGCCCATTCGTCAGCGATGAGGCCCGTGCGGTCCGTTAAATCGTCGTCCACAAGGATCACTTCGTAGACAGGATAGTCCAGCTCGAGCAGGGACTCGAGGGCGGCTGGAAGAGTTTCTTCTTCATCGCGCGCTGAAAGAATGATCGAAACCTTTGGCGACTGTGGGAGAGAGACGGCTCGAGGACGAAGCACCTCAACCCCCCGCGTGCTCCAGAGGCTATAAAGCCCCAGGCCGCACCAGATGAGAAGGACACCGCCGAGGATGATCTCGAGGCCAAGCATTTGCAGCGTCCTGTCGAATACAAGTAACCGGTTGGAGAAAATTCAACCCCGCATGGCCAGGGGCGACAAAGTAGATATGCTAAACTGCCCGCTCTTCCAAAGAAAACAGTCGGCCCGTCCGGCCGAGGGAGTGCAGCGCGACAAGTGAAGGCATTTCTGATTCTCGGGGCGTTGCTTGCGATCCAGAGCGTGGTCTCGCTCCGGGAGGGTCTCCGTTTCCTGCGCCGCGTCCGGGAGAGCCGCCGCTCGGTCGGGACCTTCGCTCCCCCAGCCGCGGTCGTTATCCCTTGCAAGGGAATCGATCCGGACTTCGACGTCAACCTTTCGCGCTTCCTCGCCCAGGACTACCCGCGGTACCAGACCATTTTCGTAGTCGCTTCCGAAAATGACCCGGCGTGCGAAGCACTCGCTGCCCGGATAAGAGAGTGGGGCCAGGCGCGTGGCGGTCCTTCGAAGATCGACTTGGTCGTGGCGGGCTTTGCCGAGGATCGCGGCGAAAAAGTCAATAATCTGATCCGTGGCGTCGCCGCAGCCGGCCCCGGCGCGGAAGTCCTGGTCTTTGCGGACATTGACGCTCGACCGCAGCGAGACTGGCTGCGCTCGCTGGTCGCCCCGCTCGAAGACCCGAGCGTGACGGTCAGTACAGGTTTCCGGTGGTATTTGCCGGGGAGGGGTTTTGCTTCTCACCTGCGCGCGGCCTGGGACACTTCGATCGCCACCCTGCTCGGTGACCACGATCACAACTTTGCCTGGGGCGGCTCGATGGCCATCCGCGCGCAAGACTTCAAACGCCTTGAAATCGTCGAACGTCATTGGGCGCGAAGCCTCAGCGACGACTACGGTGTGACCCGCGCCGTGCGCGCTGCCGGGGAAAAAATCCACTTCGAGCCCCGGTGTCTCCTTGCGTCATGCGAGGAGACCACTTTTGTTGAATTCCTCCGCTGGTCCACGCGGCAGATCGTCATCACGCGCGTTTACGCTCCGCACCTGTGGCAGCTGGGACTGGCCTCGAGTGGGCTCTATTGCGGAACTTTCCTTCTGGGTCTCGTTCTCCTCGGACTTGCCGGTTCGCCACCTGCATCGTTGCTCATTGTCGCATTCCTCGCGGCGATTCTCCTGCTCGGCGCAGCCAAGGGCCGACTTCGCACCGCCGTGGCCCGTGAAATATTCGCCGACGAGGGGACCGAGCTCGCGCGTTTTGGGGCTCGCTACTGGCAACTGGCGCCCCTTGTTCCGTGGATCATGGTGTTCAATTTTGTGGTCGCGGGATTCGCTCGCCGGATCGAATGGCGAGGCACGCTCTACGAATTGCGTTCCCCTGACCAGGTGCGAGTGGTTCGGAGAGGCGAGGCTTCCCAGTGATTCCGCAATCCGCCGGTGGCTGACTGATTCAGTCAGGCGGATTCCGGAGGGTCACGCACGCTTCGCGCTGGCAGGTTCATTCCTCAGCTCACACGCCGAATGCTCGCACTTCCTTTATGAATTTCCGCTGCACACTTTGGCGGTATCAGCCCTTGCGACGCGGTTTCGATTTGTGACGTGAAATATATCGTGCTTCGGCTGAGGGCCTTTTCTTTTTGGGGTCGTCAGGTGAGTCCTGAGCGGATTCGGCCGCAGGGGCGGCCGAAGGACTTACCTTGGACAAGACCTGATCGAATAACGTGGCTCGACGGGAAGGACGTTTCTTCTTTCCACCCTTTCCGTGAAGGTAGGGATGCTCGGAGTAGCAAGTCTGACAAATTACCTTGACGACATTGTTCTCCACAAGGCTTGCCACGGCGTGATTAAGCAGCAGGCGGCATCGGGGGCAGTAGTCGTCAATCAAGTCGCCCAGCCGGTACGCGGCCTCGGCCATAGGAATTCCCTCGGTGGGTCTTCATCCTGCGGGTCCTCTTTGAAGGCTCCCGCATTCTATCGCTGCGTTGGAAAAAATCAACCGGAACGCCGCCCAGTCCGACGCCGCCGGAAGGCGCGTCACTCGAAGTGCCATGCCATTCGTCGCAGGACGTTCTCGACCTTTGGCCGGCGCGCTTGCTCCCGCGACGACGTCATCCTTTGCTTCAGACATCGGCTGGGACCGGCAAAATTGACAGCTCGTCCGTATTCTGGTTATTCTGGGTCAAGGACGAGCATCTAATTGTCCGGGGCCATTTCGAGGGCGAGTCCTGGCGGCAAAGCTCGTCGTTCCGGAGGTTTGCGACTTTGGAATCAAGTGCCCCGGTGTTGTCAGAATGATGATGGGATGGCAAGCGGCACAACTCGGCAGGAGTCTTCGACACGCGGCCCGGTTCCTTTTGCTTCCGTATCTCGAAGCGAGCGAGCAAGCCCTGATGGGTGGCCAGGCGGTGATCGAAGGCGTGATGATGCGCTCGCCGCACTCTTTTGCGGTGGCGGTGCGGCGCCCGAGTGGGTCCATCGTTGTCACGCAGGACTTCCTGGAGCGTCCTTCGGAAAAATACGGTTGGCTGAAATATCCCGTATTGCGAGGCTTGGGGGTGCTGGGACAGGCGCTGACGCTCGGAATTCGAGCCCTTCGTTTCTCGGCCCAGCAGGCCATGGAGGACGAGGGCGGGGCTGGCCCGGCGGCCAGCCGGACCGGCGAAAAGACAGCCCCGAAAAAATTCGAACTGAGCAACTGGCTGCTGGCGCTGAACCTCTCGCTTTCCCTGGGGTTCTTCGTCTTCTTTTATAAATTCGTGCCGCTTTATCTGGCGACCCTGCTGAAACGGCATTACCCTGCGGCGGAGAACCTGGTCGTTTTCAATCTGGTTGACGGCGTCATTCGGATGCTCCTCTTCCTGGCATTCCTCATGGCGGTGGCGCGGCTGAGGGATATCCAGAGGGTGTTTGAATATCACGGGGCAGAGCACAAAGTTGTGTGGTCGTTCGAAAAAGGAGGCCCGGTTGACGTTCCTTCGGCCCGGGCATGTTCCAGGTTTCATCCGCGTTGTGGCACGAGTTTTTTGCTGGTCGTGATGGCCATCGCGATGGTGTTTTACATGTTCCTGCCGTTCCAATCCTTCGCAGGGAAGCTCGTTGGCCGCCTGTTGCTTTTGCCGCTAATCGCCGGCGTCTCTTATGAGTTCATCCGGTACGCGGCGAAGTCCCGTGGTAAGCTCTGGCGGTGGGCCTCGCAGCCCGGTTTATGGCTGCAGCGCGTGACGACGCGCGAGCCGGACGATGGGCAGCTTGAAACAGCCATCCGGGCGCTCGAGACCGCCCTGGAGCTCGAAAGGGCGCGAGGCGGCGAGCCGGTCGTGGCATGAGGAAGGACGAGTCCAGCAAATTCGAGGAGCACCGGCCGAGGATGTGAAGGACGGGCGGCTGTCTTCGGCAATCTGAAAAAGACTTATGCAATTTCTTGAAAAACTCGCGGAAATCGAGAAGAAGTATGAAGAGCTGACGGCTCAACTCGGCGACGCGGAGGTGTTGGCCGACCCTTCGCGTTACCAGAAAGCTGCCAAGGCGCTCGCTGAGCTGAGCGAAATCGTGGAAAAATATCGCCAGTGGAAGGAAATCCGAAAGGCCCTTGCCGACACAAAGGCGCTCATTGAAGAGTCTTCTTCCGACCCGGCCCTGAAAGCTCTGGCCCAGGAAGAGCTTGCCCAGCTCGAAAATAGGCAGGAGGCGGCGGAGGCCGAACTGAAGGTCCTGATCCTCCCCAAGGACCCGAATGACGAGAAGAACGTCGTTCTCGAGATCCGTGCCGGCACGGGCGGAGACGAGGCCAGCCTCTTTGCCCAGGAAGTCTTTCGCATGTACAGCCGGTATGCCGAATCGCAGGGTTGGCGCGTTGAAGTCCTTTCCACCAGCGTTTCCGGGATCGGCGGGCTGAAAGAAGTCATCGCCCTGGTGGAAGGGCGCAGGGTCTATAGCAAACTCAAATTTGAAAGCGGCGTCCACCGCGTGCAGCGTGTGCCCGCGACGGAGCAGCAAGGCCGCATCCACACTTCAGCCGTCACTGTGGCGGTGCTCCCGGAGGCGGAAGAGGTTGAAGTAGCAATCGACCCCAAGGACATCCGCGTGGACACCTTCTGCTCTTCCGGGCCCGGCGGGCAGTCCGTCAACACGACGTATTCGGCCGTGCGCATCACGCACTCGCCCACTGGCATCGTCGTCTCCTGCCAGGATGAGAAATCGCAAATCAAGAACCGCGCCAAGGCGATGCGAGTCCTGCGATCGCGCTTGCACGAGGTGAAGCGCCAGGAACAGCAAAAGCAGATCACCGAGGAGCGGCGGGCCCAGATCGGCACGGGCGACCGGAGCGAAAAGATCCGGACTTATAACTTCCCGCAAAACCGCGTAACGGACCATCGTATTGGGCTTACTCTTCACCAGCTCGACCGGGTCATGGATGGGAGGCTCGACGAGATTATCGAGGCCCTCATCGCCACCTACGAGGCCGAAAAGTTGAAGCAGGCGACCGTCGCCGCGTGAAGGGGCGAGCAAGCGCGCGAGTCTTCCGGCGGCGGTTGTCCCGACCACCGGCCGCGACGGGCTCGGCTTCGAGTCCCTCTTCGGTCCATGCCACCAAAGCCGCGCGGTGCATGAGCCGCTCGCCGTTGCTGTGGTTTCCAATGCAGCTCCGGAAAGCGCTCCAAGCCGGCCTTCAATCGCTCCTCGAACGCCAGGTCCCCTCCGCCCAACTTGCCGCCGAACTCCTGCTGATGCATGTCCTCAAGCAAGACCGGGGGTTCGTGCACACCCATCCGGAACTCGAGCTCCCGCCGGAAGCGGCCGACCGCTATTTCCGGCTGATTGCTGAACGGTCCACCGGCAAGCCCACCCAATACATCACGGGCCACCAGGAGTTCTGGGGACTTGATTTCGAGGTGACGCCGCAAGTCCTGATCCCGCGCCCCGAGACCGAGCACGCCGTTGAGGCCGTGCTCGAACTGGCGCGGCGCGAAGGCCTGGATGAGAATAGGCGACTCAAAATCGTTGATGTCGGGACCGGGTCGGGTTGCATCGCTCTCGCGCTGGCCTCGGAGTTCCCGCGCGCGGTTGTCTTCGCCACGGATATCTCCAGGTCCGCGCTGGTGGTGGCGTCGCGGAACGCCGTGCGGCTGGGAATGCCCGAGCGCGTCAAGTTCCTGGAATGCGATCTCCTGACGCGTTTCCTCGACGGCGATTTCACTTTCGACTTCGTGGTTTCGAATCCGCCTTACGTGGCCCGCGACGAGCTTCATCAGCTCCAACGCGAAGTCCGGGACTTCGAGCCGCAGCTCGCCTGGGGAGGGCTCGAACGCGGCGATGAAATCTACCGGCGTCTTTTCCCTCAGGCCCTCCAGGTGCTCAAACCCGGCGGACACGTCGTCGTCGAGATTGGCTACACTATGCGGGACGCCGTGATTTCCCTGTTGGGCAGCCCGTGGATTGAAGTTGATGTCCGCGCGGACCTGCGCGGAATTCCCCGCGTTGTCAGCGCGCGGAAGAACCCGCAACCGACGGGCTGAGATTCCTTCGCAGCCTGCTTCGTGCCTCCGTCAGGTCCGGAGGCCGAAGTCCGGGAGAAACAGGCCCGCTCGGACGGCGGCCGTAAGACCGCGGGTCCGCCTCAAATGCTCCGCCAAATCCTCCACGTCGATATGGACGCCTTCTTTGTTTCGGTGGAGGAGCTCGAGGACCCGTCGCTCAAGGGTAAGGCAGTCATTGTGGGCGGCGACCCGGACGGGCGCGGCGTGGTGGCGGCCGCGAGCTACGAGGCGCGCAAATTCGGCATCCACTCCGCGCAGCCCCTCCGCACCGCCAGGAGACTATGTCCCCACGCCATCTTCCTTCGCGGCCATCACGAAAAGTACAGGGAGTATTCGGAGAAGATCTACCGGATTTTCAGCGAATTTACACCCGTCGTCGAGATGGTCTCCATTGACGAGGCGTACCTCGACCTCACCGGCTGCGAACGCCTGCACGGCTCGGCCTTTCGCGTCGCGGACGGCCTCATTCGCAAGGTGAAAGGGCGAACGGGGCTCAACTGCTCGGTGGGCGTCTCGACCTCTCATCTGGTCTCGAAGATCGCTTCCGACCAGGCGAAGCCTCATGGAATGCTGTACGTCCTGCCGGGCTATGAGGCCAAGTTCCTGGCGCCGCTTCCCGTCCGGCGGATGCCGGGCATCGGGAAAGTGACCGAGCCCGAACTCGGCCAGCTCGGGATGACGATGATTGGCGACCTTCAGAATTTCGGGTTCGACGCTTTGAAGCGCCGCTTCGGGAAGTACGGCGAGTGGCTCTACACGAAGTCGCAGGGCCAGGACATTGACGCCTACGCCTACCAAGAAGAAGCGAAGTCGATCAGCCACGAAACGACGTATGACAAGGACACGGCCGACCTCGAGGAGATCGAGCGCACACTTTCCTACTTGGCGCAGCTCGTCGCCAGGCGCCTGCGCGATTCCGGACTCTTCGCGCGAACCGTAGGGCTCAAACTGCGTTACTCGGACTTCCGGACGATCACGCGCGACGTGACACTCGGCGAACCCACTCACCTCGACTCGGTGATCTTCGAAAATGTCCTGCAGCTCCTTGAGTCCAACTGGAACCGGAGGCTCAAAGTGCGCCTCCTGGGGGTGCGGGCTTCGAACCTTGAAAAAGCCGTCTTTCAGCTCAACCTGCTCGAGGCGCCCCAAAAGCAAAAACTCGACCGAATTCTCGACGCTGCCGACAAGGTCCGAAGGCGTTTCGGTTTCGACGCAGTCCGGCTGGCGCGGTCGCTTGAGCCCGGCTCAATACCGCCGAAAGGCGGAAAGGGTGGCAAAGAGGATCGATGAGCGGGAGAGCGGGCCGCACTCAACCCGGGCTTTCGGCTCAGCGAGCGGCTCGTGTGGCGCAGTCGGCCGTTTGGATTCCCGCTGAGCCCTCTGCGACGGTTGGGATTTTAGTTGGGATCCTTGATGAGTCCGCGCCGGGTACACTCGCGCAGCAGGCGCTTTGAAAGGTGGTGCGAATGAAATACCTCCTCAAGTTCCTCGCCCTGATCGTCATCCTGAACCTCCTCTCATCGTGCGTGAAATTCGAGGAAGGGCTCGGGGGCCTGCGCCCGGCAGGGGAACTTACTTTTCAGGCTTGAGGATGACGACGCCGAAAGGCGGCAGAGTCAGCTCGAGGGAGCAGGGCTTATTGTGCCATGGGCGGGCGATGGCCTCGCGGCCGGGCGGGTTAGTGACGCCGCTTCCGCCGTACTCGGCGGCGTCGGTGTTCAAGACCTCTCTGTAGAAGCGCGCCTGCGGGACGCCCAAGCGGTAGCCGTGGCGGGGCACGGGCGTGAAGTTGCAGACAAAGACCAGGTGGTCGTCGCTGTCGTGCGAGCGGCGGAGGAAGGCCACGACGGAATTATCCACGTCCTGGAAGTCAATCCACTCGAAGCCTGACGGCTCGAAGTCAATTTCGTGGAGCGCGGGCTCCGCGCGGTAGTGCCGGTTCAGGTCGCAGACGAGCTGCCGCAATCTGCGGTGAGGCTCATACTCGAGCAGGTGCCACTCAAGGCCCTGGTTCGAATTCCATTCGGCCCATTGCCCGAATTCCCCTCCCATGAAGAGCAGTTTCTTTCCCGGATGGCCGTACATGTACGCGAGAAGCGCGCGGAGGTTGGCGAAGCGCTGCCAATCGTCGCCCGGCATCTTCGACACCAGCGAGCCCTTGCCGTGCACCACCTCGTCGTGGGAGAGGACCAGCACAAAATTTTCGCTGAAGGCGTAGAGCAGCGAAAACGTGAGGTTGTTGTGGTGGTACCGCCGGTAGATCGAGTCTTTGGAAAAGTAAAGAAGCGTGTCGTGCATCCATCCCAGGTTCCATTTGAGGCTGAACCCGAGGCCGCCCAGGTAAGTCGGGCGCGAAACGCCACCCCAGGCGGTGGACTCCTCGGCGATTGTCAGCACGCCCGGATGGTCGTGGTGCACGACCTCGTTGAACTTCTTCAGGAAGTCGATGGCTTCCAGGTCTTCATTCCCGCCGTAACGGTTGGGGATCCATTCGCCGGGCTGGCGCGAATAGTCGAGGTAGAGCATGGAGGCCACAGCGTCCACACGGAGGCCGTCGGCGTGATATTTGTCAAGCCAGAAGAGCGCGCTCGACCAAAGAAAGTTGCAGACTTCGCTCCGTCCGTAATTGAAGATGCGAGTGCCCCAGTCCTTGTGTTCGCCGCGGCGCGGGTCGAAGTGATCATAAAGGTGAGTGCCGTCAAAGAACGCGAGGCCGTGGGCGTCGCTCGGAAAGTGGGCAGGTACCCAGTCGAGGATGACCCCGACGTTGTGCTGGTGGCAGTAATCCACAAAAGCCATGAAGTCTTCCGGCGTGCCGAACCGGCTGGTAGGAGAAAAGTAGCCCGTCGTCTGATAGCCCCAGGACTCGTCGAGCGGGTGCTCCATCACAGGGAGTAGTTGGAGGTGAGTAAAACCCGCCTCGTGGGCGTAGGCCACCAGCCGCTCCGCGAGTTCGCGGTAGGTCAGCACGCGGTTTTTTTCTTCGGGGACGCGTTGCCAGGAGCCGAGGTGGACCTCGTAAATCGCCATCGGGGCGCTCAAGGCCTGCCGTCGGGGGCGGTTCTCGAGCCACTCCTGGTCATGCCAGGTGTAGCGGTCAAGGTCGTGGACGATGGAAGCGGTCTTCGGGCGGAGTTCAGACGAGAAGGCGTAAGGGTCGGCCTTTAATCCCAGGTGATTCGCCTCGCGCGACTTGATCTCAAATTTGTAAATGTCGCCGTCTTCGAGTCCTGGGAGGAACAACTCCCAGATCCCCGTGCTGCCGCGCACACGCATAGGGTGCCTGCGCCCGTCCCATTGGTTGAAATCGCCGACCACGCTGACCCGCCGCGCGTTGGGCGCCCAGACGGCGAAACCGACGCCGCGGACCCCTTCGACGGCCGTTACGTGCGCGCCCAGCTTCTCGTAGGCGCGATGGTGTGTGCCTTCTCCGAGCAAATGGAGGTCGTAATCCGAAAGGACCGGGGGGAACCGGTAGGGGTCTTCAAACTCGCGCTCGCTGCCGTCAGCGAACCTGACGCGCAGGCGATAGGGAAAGACGTGCGTCTCTCCGAAGAGCGCCGCTTCAAAGAAGCCGTCAGGGTAAATGCGTTCAAGAGCAATGACGGCGCCTGGGTCCGCTCCAGAGCCTGACGTCCGCACCGCCCAGGCTTTTTGAACGCCCGGCAAAAAAGCACGGATGGCAATACCACGCTTTCTTTCGACTTCAATGGGGTGAGCGCCAAGAACGTGAAAGGGGTCGGAATGTTCGGCGCGGACGATTTGAAGAATTTCCTCGACCGGCGCAGTCGTTTTGGCCAGAAGTGCCCCGCGTTTCGCCATCGGGGAAATTCTACATGAGGAAAGCTCGCCGTGCAGAAGAAGGAGCCGAGGTCGCCGGCTGGTGGACCTTAACCGGCGGCTTTACGCCATTCGAGTTGTGGGATGTCAAGGACAGAGTGCCCGTTCAAATAATGTTCGCGCCCGCGCGACTAGCGCCGGCTATGTTGACCCGAGGACTGTGAGGAGGAAGAAGAGT
>QHZM01000345.1 GCA_003224665.1 Acidobacteriota bacterium | reverse complement strand
AACAAATGCGAGTCATCGGATTTCCGGCCAGCATGGCGGCGCGGTCCAACGCGCAAGTATACGCCCCGGAATAGACAATCCCGAGCAAGTATACATTCCATGTCATATAGTATGCGTCCGACCAAGTTCCTAGCTTCCCATAGTCAGGCAGATAGATTCCGAAGGGGATCGCATACCTGTTATAAGAGAGAGTGGCGTCCGAGCTTGTCGAGACGGCAAAGCACTGCGCGAACGAAGTGAAACTGTTGTTGAACGCGGCCTCGGTGATAACCCAGCGCGCTGCAGACTTGTCGTAAAGCACAACAGGATCGCTCTGGTTCCCTGTTTCGCATAATCCTCCAAAGCCGGACCATAGGGTGTTGACCTCAACTGGGCCATACTCCGATGCGCCGGTGGCTTTATCGAAGACCTGGAAAGAGGTATTGACAGTCTCAACGAATTGAGTGGCCCCGACGGCTCCGTTGGTATCGGGCGGCGCAACTCCGTCACGGTCGTTGATCCCATCGAAGTTTAGAAAATTCGTGGTAGCCGCCAGCGGCCCGGCGGTCTGCTGGACTGCGGGATCCCGCTCCGTGCTGATATCGGGCAGGCCAGGTCTCCGCATGACGGGCAGCACGCGACGGGGACCTGCCTTGGGTGCCGCGGGGACCATGTCGAGCAGGGGGAGCGAAATATCGTGTGTCTCTTCATGAATTACTTCCGGGTTCGTCTGAACGTCCTGTGCTGGGGCGGCCGGAGTTGACAGGCAGGCCACGCCGATCGAGACGAAAACAACGAAAGAGGCTGGTGCTCGGCTCATTAGAAAATCCCTCGTCGAAGGTGTGATTTGCTGGCGACAACCCCAAAACGGGAGCAATCCGAGTTCCCTTTTACAAGCCTTTTGCCGGGCGATGACGCCGCTTGGATCGTGCTGATCCAGTGCTTTACCAAGTCTTTCGGGTTTGCGCGCCAGAGGGTATTGCTAATCGATTTCACAGTTTGGGCAATTTACTACCTTCCAGCGATCCTACGGTTTCTACATTAACACGGACCGGAAGTAAAGTGCGATTTGGTCGCGGGTATTTCAGTGCCGTGCGTCTAAACGGAATAACTCCACTCTGCTTTGTCTCTCGGTTCCCGGCTCGATGATAGAACCCTCGCCAACCGGTCGTTAATCCCCCCGCTTGCAAGTGGGGGGATGGTTTGCGAGGATATCCACCCGCATGCGCCCGATCCGAATCCGGCTCGATGATTTACCCGGTTACCTCTTTTGGCTGGCTCTAGTGTTGTTGGCGGTGTTAGGAGCGGCCACGGTGCCGGTCGGTGACGAAGCTCCGCCCGTGGTGATCACTGTGGAGAGCGCGCGGGGGAACCAGACTCTCGACGGGTTTGGCGCCACGCACATACCTTTGGTGGGCATTAGCGGAGACCACTTGGACCCTGAATTAAGGGCCCGAGCGATTCAGGCAGTTTATGGCGAAGTCCGTTTAAACACGGGTAATTTGGCGGTCGGCATTTTCGAGGCCCCTCGAGGCACGATTAGACTCGGGGAAAAGCAGGCCAACGATGACGGAGACCCGTTTCACTTCAATTGGGACGGATTCAATTTTGTAATATCAGATGTGCTGAAACAGAAGTTGATCGACCCGGCCAGGCGGTTTGGATTCGATGACTTTTACCTGGGGCTGGAAATAAATGTCCGTTGGGGCAGCAAGTGGCTGAAGCCTATCCGCAATAAAGATTACATCCGATACCTTGATGAATGCGCCGAGCAGGTTCTTGCCGCCCAAATCCATTGGCGGGATGCCTACGGAATCGTTCCCCGGTACACGCAGCTTTTCAACGAGCCCACCAGCGGGAATAGCGAACTCGACCCGGGCAGCATTCGGGAAATCATCGACATCATCAAGCGGACGGGCGACCGGGCGCGAAAGGAAGGCTTTGCGGATGTCAAATTTGTGGTGCCCGGCGAAGAGACTGAGGCAATATCGTTGCGCGTCGCCGAGGCGATTCTTGCCGACCCTGACGCGCGACAATACGTCGGCGCCATCACCTATCACAGTTACCCGTACGGTTCGACGTATTCCCTGATCGCCAACATCCTCAACACTTCGGGTCGGGGGAGGCCGGACCCTGAGAAGGTCGCAATCAGAAACCGTCTCCGGGACCTCGGGAAAAGGTATGGGAAACCCGTCTGGATGACGGAAGTCTCACATGGAGGCGTTCCCGCGCTCTCGTTCGAGGGCTTGCTCGGGCGAGCCATTCACATCCACGACGAGCTGGTTTACGCGGATGCCGCCGCCTACTTCGCGATGAATAATCTGCGGGACACCGTGCCGCTTTACGGACACGCGGTCAGTCTCGACCCTTTCGCCGACGAGGGGGACGTCGCGATTGTCGATATCCCCGCGCGAAAAGTGTTCATTACGGGGATGG
The DNA here is from genome assembly GCA_003224665.1 of Acidobacteriota bacterium. GTDB lineage: Bacteria > Acidobacteriota > Terriglobia > UBA7540 > UBA7540 > QHZM01. Next base: position 2,866 of record QHZM01000345.1, on the reverse strand, counting down.
GCTACGCCCTCGGTCATTATGCCCGTTGGATCAAGCGAGGGGCGGTCCGCATCGACGCGACCAGCAGCGATCCTCTGGTCCTGGTGACGGCGTTCCGCGACGACCGAGAGAAGCGGCTCGTGATCGTCTTGATCAACAACGAGGGACACCCCTCCAGGCTGGTCGTGGCATTGCGCGGACTCACGTCCAATGTACCGCTGGTGTTTAAGGGCGAACAATCCACGCCCCAGGCGGCCTGGGCTCCGGTGGGGCCCTTCGTGCCCGATGCGGCTTCTTACACGGCCATCACCGTCCCCGCCAAAAGCGTCACCACAATTGCTGTGAATTTGTGATCCACGCCCCGCAGCGGCGGCTCCGCCAAAGGAACCCGATCGAAACAACCTTGCACTATCTTCGGGTTGGAGGCTTCCTTGAAGCTGTTTCGAGCACTTCCAGGCTTTGTCTCCGGAGTTCGCGACGAATTTTAAGAAGCTGCGCGGCGCACCCCGACCCGTCCGCCCACTCCGGCCGGACGTCGTCCACCCTCACTGGACAGCTTGGCGGAAACCCGCCCGGGTTTTTCAGGAGCTTTGCCGGCTCCCACGTTTATAGCGCAGCCTGATGAGCTCAACCAAAAACTCGATTTTATCGCGAAGGGAAAGCTTCGACTCACCGTGTTTTCTCTCACCGAAGAGAATGGGTACTTCAATGACGCGGGCGCCGTTTCGCATCAGCTCGAAAAGAAGCGAAGACTGGAATGAATACCCTCGCGCGGGGAGGGTCTTGAAATCGCATCTGGCGAGAAGATCAGCTCGGATGCAACGATACCCGGACGTGCAATCGGCGAGAGGCTGGCGAGCGCAGTGAAAAGGGGCAGGAGGGAAGGATCGTGTTGAAAGTCCGCATCCATCTGAAAAATCAGGTGAGGATCCAGGTGCGCCAGGGCATAGGCCATGCCCCTCTTGTACGCCTCGCCGAGCCCCCTTCTTTCTCCTGTCAGGAGATGGAGGTTGCCGTGGGTCCGCGTCATTTCCCCGATGAGGTCTGCCGTCCCATCAGGTGAGTTGTCGTCCACCACGACAATGTGCAATTCATGGGTTTCGATGCTCTCGGCCTGCTTGAATATGTTCGGAATCAGGATCTTGATGTTCCCTGCCTCCTGGTAGACGGGGAGAATGACGCAGCCGATGCGTTTCATGAAGCCGCCTTACGCTCCCTCCGCCCCACCCGCGCAGCCGCGAGTGGTCTCCCGATCCCGCTCCGGCTACCAGCAGATCCCTTGGTAGGATAAGGCCCCATCGACGCGACGGGTCTTCTCGAGGTTGGCCAGGTCAATCACGATTTGATGAGGACGCAGGCGGGCTGCTACTTTTTCTTTCGGGAGAGATCGGGTTGCGATCACAATCACCTCAGCGGTCTCAAATACCTGATCCAAGTCGGCCGCGATCAGGGAAGCGATGTGGGGGATCACTTCCTCGATGAACTGCTGATTGGAACCCACCAACCGGCCCAGCGACACGTCTTCGTCCCAGACACGAATTTGACAACCCTCACCCAAAAGCCGCTTGATGAGCTCAACCTGCGGACTCTCTCTCAAATCATCCGTCCCGGCCTTGAAACTCAAGCCCAGGACACCGACCTTCTTTTTGTTTGTTTGCAGAATCGCATCAATGGCCCTCTGGATATGTTGCTGATTGCTGGTCAGAATTGCTTCGAGCAAGGGCAGCCGAAGATCCTGTTCCTTGGCGCGATAGGTGAGAGCCCGGAGGTCTTTCGGGAGACAAGACCCTCCGAAGGCGAAGCCGGGGTTCAGATAGGCGCTCGAAACGTTCAGCTTCGTGTCAGACGTAAAGATTCCCATCACAGTTTGTGAATCGACTCCGAGCGACTTGCACAAAGTCCCGATCTCATTGGCGAAACTCACCTTGAGGGCATGGAAGGCATTGGACACGTATTTGATCATTTCCGCCACAGCGAGAGGCGTCTCGAAAATCCGGGCGGGCACCCAGCTATAGAGTTCGCGCAACAACCCGAAAACATTCGGCTCTCGTGCTCCCAAAATCGTGTAAGGGGGTTTGAAAAAATCCTCGATGGCGCTTCCTTCGCGCATGAATTCCGGATTATAGCAAACGCCGAAGTCAGTCCCGGCCCGTCTGCTGCTGGCGGCCTCGAGGGTGGGGATGACGACGGATTCGGTAGTGCCAGGCAGGACCGTGCTGCGGACTACCACCAGGTGGTAGGTGCCCTTTTGCCGGAGTCCGCGTCCGATTTCGCGACACGCGTGCTCGACGTGGCGGAGGTCCAGTTTCGCGTTGCGCTGGCTCGGAGTCCCGACAGAGACGAAAGATAAATCTGTTTCACAAACCGCAGAAGCGGAGTCGGCGGTGGCACGCAGAAGACCCGCCCTGTGCCCCTCCGACACAAGCTCTTCCATTTGCGCTTCGACGATGGGGCTGTGGCCGGACTGGAACTTATCCACTTTGGCCGCGTTAACGTCCACGCCGATGACGCGATGACCCTTGTGAGCAAAACACGCAGCCATCACGGAGCCGACGTAACCTAAACCGAAGACGCTGATAGCCGGCTTCTTTATGGCCATGGAGGGCTTTTCGACCGGTTCTTTTTGTTTAGTTCCGCCGACAGCGGCCAATGACTTGTCAAAAGCCCGTCAAGTATAGCATGTCGCCCAGTGAGGAATTTATTGAGGCGATTCTACCGCGGCGTTCGGGCTGGGCCAACGGATGGTCGTCCGGTGAGTCGATTTGGACAAAGCGTCTTGAAGTGGCCTCCCACCGACATGAGCTGCGAATCCTTCGATTCGCCGGAGACTATATCCAACCTCGCGCAAAGTAGTATCCGATTTTCAGCGTTTCCTCGAGCACGTCGA
>QHZM01000344.1 GCA_003224665.1 Acidobacteriota bacterium | reverse complement strand
GAGCTTCGCGCTGTCTCCCAGGCCGGACTCTTGCGTCGCGAGTGACTCCGCGGCACTGACCCATCAGGACGGCCCGTACCGGACCTGGACGTTTGAAGCCACGTTCGCCCCATAGTATTTTCGTTTCGGACGCGCTCTCCCGGACAGCAAGAACCGGGTTGCGGTGGCCCGGCTTATCCTCGATGATGATTCCCGGTTTTGTGAAGGAGGTACGCACCATGAGAGGACCGTCCGAAGACTATTCGCGAATCGAGAAGGCTATCCTTTTTCTGGGAGAAAATTTTCGCTCCCAGCCGAGCCTCGAGGAAGTCGCCCGCAGCGTTAACCTGAGCGAATACCACTTCCAGCGACTTTTCAGGCGCTGGGCGGGCATCAGTCCCAAGCGTTTTCTGCAATTCCTCACGATTGAATACTCGAAAGGGTTGCTCGAGGAATCGAAAAACCTGCTTGATGTGACTTACGAGGCGGGACTGTCGAGTCCGGGCCGCCTCCACGACCTGTTCGTTGCGATCGAGGCCATGACGCCGGGGGAATATAAATCCCGGGGCGGCGGCCTCAGAATAACTTATGGCATCCATCCCACTCCTTTCGGGCCGTGCCTGCTCGCGACGACCGAGCGCGGAATCTGTGGTCTTTCCTTTCACCGTCGAGAAGACTGCGGCAGGGCCGTGAAGAACTTGAAGAGCCAGTGGCCGGGAGCGACATTCTCGGAAGGCCCTGCCTTGACGGGGCCCCTTGTCAACCGGATTTTCCATTCTGCGCGCGCGGCGGCAGGCCGCCCGCTCAACTTGTTTTTGAAAGGGACCAACTTCCAGATCAAGGTCTGGCAGGCCCTGCTCAAGATTCCCACGGGCGCTGTTGTATCTTATGAAGACCTCGCCGTTCTCCTCAGGAGACCCGGCTCGGCGCGGGCAGTCGGTAGCGCTGTCGCCCGGAACCCTGTCGCCTTCATCATTCCCTGCCACCGGGTCATTCAGAAATTCGGCGCAGCGGGCGATTATCGGTGGGGCTCGGCCCGGAAGAAGGCGATCCTCGCGTGGGAAGCGGCCAGGCGGCCCGGCGCCGATGGCAACGGCGCCGATTCCTCTCGCCCCCTCGCCGCTCTCCCTTGATGGCACTCGCTCGCCCGCGAAAACCCCCTTGTGAAGATTTGCTCGCGTGTGTAGCATCTCGCATTGGCCTCCGTGGATGTAAATCGGACCGGTATTTTCCGGTGACCCGGCGAGTTGCCGCGGCATGCTGATGGATTCATCCTTCATTACCATCAAGTTCGACGAGCGCCCCGGCGCTCGAGTCGCGGAGGCATCATGCGAGTAGACTCTAAACTTTCCAGCCGCACTATCCTCGAGGGTCGCGAGCGCGCGGGCGCGCGCGCCATGCTCAAGGCCATCGGATTTACAGATGACGACCTGGCCCGGCCCATCGTCGGCATCGCCAACACCTGGATTGAAACGATGCCGTGCAACTTCCATCTTCGCCGGCTGGCGGCGAAGGTGAAGGAGGGCGTGCGCGCGGCGGGCGGCACTCCGATGGAGTTCAACACGATTTCCATCTCCGACGGCGTGACTATGGGCACGGAGGGCATGAAAGCCTCTCTGGTCAGCCGCGAAATCATCGCCGACTCAATCGAGCTGGTCGGTCGCGGGCACATGTTTGACGCGCTGGTGGCCCTGGTCGGCTGCGACAAGACGATCCCCGGCGCGGCCATGGCCCTCCTCCGGCTCAACGTCCCCGGAATCGTGCTCTACGGCGGTTCCATCGCCGCCGGCAACTTCAAGGGCCGCGACGTAACCATCCAGGACGTCTACGAAGCGGTCGGCGCGAACGCCGCAGGGCTGATGTCCGACGAGGACTTGAAGAAACTCGAAGACGTTGCCTGCCCCGGAGCGGGCGCCTGCGGCGGGCAGTTCACTGCCAACACCATGTCCACGGTCATGGAATTCATTGGCCTGTCGCCCATGGGTGGGAACAGCGTGCCGGCGATGGATTCGCAGAAGGACGAAGTCGCCTACCGCTCGGGCCAGATAGTGATGGACCTTCTCCGTCGTGGCGTGCGACCTAAAGAAATTCTCACGCGCAAGGCTTTTGAAAATGCGATTGCAGGGGTCGCGGCGACAGGCGGTTCGACGAACGCCGTGCTTCACCTGCTGGCGCTGGCGCAAGAGGCCGGAGTCCCGCTCACCCTCGAAGATTTCGACAAGATCAGCGCGCGCACGCCGCTCCTGGCGGACCTCAAGCCCGGAGGGCGTTACGTCGCCGTTGACGTCCACCGCGCCGGGGGCATTCCTCTGATCGCGAAAAAACTTCTCGAAGGCCCTGGGCTGCTCGACGGCGAGCAGATGACGCCGAGCGGACGGACGATCCGGGAAGAAGCCGGCCAGGCCGTCGAGACCAGGGGGCAGGACGTCGTGAGGCCGGTCTCGGACCCGCTCAAGAAGACCGGCGGGCTCGTGATCCTGAAAGGCAACCTCGCTCCCGAGGGGTGCGTGATCAAGGTTACCGGCCACGAGCGGCTCCACCACCGGGGCCCGGCCCGCGTGTTTGACCGCGAGGAAGACGCCATGCGCGCCGTGACGAGCAAGAGCATCAAGCCGGGAGACGTCGTCGTGATCCGCTACGAAGGCCCGCGCGGCGGCCCGGGCATGCGCGAGATGCTGGGCGTGACGGGCGCGCTC
>QHZM01000343.1 GCA_003224665.1 Acidobacteriota bacterium | reverse complement strand
TGAAGTTGATCTTAATCAGCTTCGGCTTGGCCTCTTCGCGCTTCGGAAGAGTCAGCGTCAACACGCCGTTCTTGTACTCGGCATGGACCTTTTCCGCGTCAACGGAGCCAGGCAATGAGAAAGAGCGGGTGAAGGTGCCGTAGGACCGCTCCGTGCGGTGGAAGCTGCCCTCCTTGACCTCGTTTTCGAACTTGCGCTCGCCCTTGAGGTAGAGCGTGTTCTCTTCGACTCGAACTTCAACGTCCTTGGGATCGATGCCCGGGAGCTCGGCCTGCAAGACCAGGTCGTGGTCGGTCTCGTAGATGTCAACTGCCGGAGCCCAAACCCTTGTCCCTAGGTCTTCATCGCCTTGCCCCTGGAAGGCACGCCCCAAGGGGTCGTTGAAAATGCGGTTGAAACGGTCTTGCGCGGTCAGTAAATCTCGGAATGGTTCCCAGCGAACTATGGACATTTGCTTAATCCTCCTTAAGCATCGAGTTAAATCATTAGCTCGTGTAGATCATAAAATCTTAGTGTATTATTGTCAAGCATTTTTTAACTAGTATTTTCAACAATTTACAAAAACATCTGGGCACGATCAAATCGAAAATCTAGTCAGATTCCAACCAATCTATGGTTGCAAATAAGTCCCGGTGGCCTGAGCTCATAGCCGAGGTCTGCCCGATTCCTGGGGGGTTGTGCTTCGATGCCAGAGCGAATAAATCTTCGAGTACGGGGAGGTCGAGAGTATAATCCGTGGCCACTGCTTCGACCCAAATCCGGACTCAAGAGTTTCTTTCGAGGAGGTCTTCCAGTGTTGCGCAGAATCCAGTTGGCTCCCACGTTGTTGGCCCTGGCGCTCGGCTGCTCCGTCGCAGCCCAGGCCGGCCCGCTCGGCGTCGGCGACAAAGCGCCAGACTTCAACTTGTCGGACCAAAAGGGCAACAAGGTCCACCTCAGCGATTTTTTAGGGAAGAAGAACGTCGTGCTGGCGTTTTATGTCCTGGCATTCACCGGGGGTTGAACGAAGGAGCTCAAGGCGTATCAGGCTGATATCGCCAAATTCGAGCAGACAGGGACCCAGGTGATTGGGATCAGCGTGGACAGTTCCCCCGCGAACAAAGTCTTCGCCGAGCAAAATGGATTTACTTTTCCGCTGCTCAGCGACTTCAAAAGGACGGTCTCGAAGGAATACGGCATCCTGAACGAAGAATACGGCTTCGCAAACCGCGCGACGTTCGTCATCGACAAGGACGGCATCATCCGGCACATAGACAAAGACCGGGATGCGATTGACCCGAGCGGCGCGCACGCGGCCTGCAGTCTGCTGGAACACAAAAAGAGTTAGGTGGGGGCGCGCCTGCCCCAGCGGAGCGACGCGCAGCAGCGTTTCATGGCTGCTTGCCGCCGACATGGCCACTCTTTTCTCGGGGGCCAAGCTGCCGACACCTTCATCTCCTCTCAAAGTGGGCGACCTTGCCCCGGACTTCTCGCTGCCCGACCAGAACGGCAAAGAAGTCAGGCTGAGCGAATTCCGGGGATCGAAGAACGTTGTCCTCGCGTTCTACGTCCTGGCCTACACTCCGGGCTGAATGAAGGAGCTGAAGGCGTATCAGGGTGATATCGCCAGGTTCCAGGACGCAGCGACCGAGGTCCTCGGGATCAGCATCAATCGCCCAAGCTGGAACCGGGCGTTTTCAAAGAGCCTCCGCCTGACTTTCTCCCTCCTGAGCGACACCGAAAAAAAGGTGGCGAGAGAATACGGTGTGCTTAACCGCCTCTTCCCGGTGGGGGACCGCGTCACGTTCGCCATCGACAAGCAGGGCATCATCCAGCGCATCGAACGTGGGAGGGAGGCTCTGCGTCCAGAGGGTGCGCTTTCGGCTGTCACGTCACTCGAGGAGCGAAAGGCCTAGCCTTCCTGGCCTCCAAACCCGACGCGCTCCTTCGACCAAGTCCCGCCTCTCGCAAACGCAAGGGGCGCCTTCTTGGCCTTTCGCCTTCACTTGACGGGACGCGCTTGCGCCTTTGCCGCCATGCGGTTCAAGACTTCTCCGAGTCGCTTGACTTCCTCGCCGTAGCCGTTCCAGTCGCCCTGCCGGAGGAGCTGCTGGGCGCGGGTGAAATGATCGTTGGCCTCACGGATCATCGTTTGGAGTTCAGCTTCGGGGGCGGCGGCATCCTGGCCGGGGCGGGCGGTAAGGGGCAAGGTTGCGGGCGCTTGCGCCTGGGCTGAAGTGACGACGCCGCCGAAGATTTTCCCGAGCGCGGCGTCGAGCGTGGGTTCCATCACGACCTGGTCGGAGTAAGAAACAATCACTCGCTTGAGCTGGGGTAGGGCGCCGCCGGCTTCAGCGGCGAGGTAAAGCGGCTCAACGTACAAGACCGAATTGAGAATCGGGATAACGAGCACCGTCCCTCGGATCACCGTCGACCCGCCCTGGCCCCAAAGGGTGAGCTGCTGTGAAATCGTCGGGTCCTGATCGATGCGCGATTCGATTTGCTGCGGGCCGTAGATGAGCTTCTGCTTGGGGAACGCGAACACCACCACTTTGCCGTAGTTCGGCGGGTCGCACCGCGCGGCCATCCAGGCGATCATGTTGTTCTTCCGCGCCGGCGTGAAAGGTACCATGAGGATGAACTCTTCGCTGGTCCCGACTTCGGCGAGTTTCATGATTGTGAAGTACGGCGTCATGGGGGAGGCGGGCCCGCGGGCGGCGCTTTGGGCCACTCGCCAAAGATCTTCCTTGTTGTAGAACACTCGCGGGTCGTTCATGTGATAGACGGCGTACTTCGCCGCCTGGACGGAGAAAAAGCCTTCGGGGTAGCGGATGTGCGCGCGCAGGTCCTTGGGCATCTCGTCGAGGGGCTCGAAGACGCCGGGGAAAATCCGCGAGTAGACCTGAATCAGAAGATCGCTCGGGTCGCTGATGTAGAAGCGTACGCGGCCGGTGTAAGCGTTGATGGTTGCCTTGACGGAATTGCGGATGTAGTTTCCCATGTCGCCGTACGGTTCCGAGTAGGGATACATGGCGGAGGTCGTATAGCCGTCGAGGATCCAATAAAGCGCCCCGTCTTGCCCGATCACCATGTAAGGGTCAGGATCGTAAATGATGAAGGGCGTCAGGCGGCTGGCGCGCTCGAGGATCTGGCGGTAAATCAACAGCCGGCTCTCCGACCCGATGTCAGTCGAGAGCAGAATCTTGAGTTCTCCGAAGACGAAGCAGTATTCGTTTTTGAGTTCGCCGAAATATATTTCCGGCCTCGTAATGCGGACGGAGGCGGTGGAGACCGGAGGGATGTCCTTGACGAAGAGGACCGGCAGACCGTCGCTGGTCAACTCGTTCACGGGGCCCAGGCAGAGGCCGTAGCCGTGAGTGTAGATCAGGTGTTCATTGATCCAGGAGCGGCTGGGGAGGCTGGAGGAAGCGAGCTCGCGCGGGGAGAGCGAGACTTGGCGATAGATGCCGTCAATCCAGTAGCGGTCGTTGTCAATGTTTTCGAAGTCGTAATAGGTGCGGATTTCCTGAAGCTGGGCGAAGGTCGTGCGCAGCGGGTTGTGGTCCCACAGGCGGACGTTGCGCATCGTGGCTTCATTCCTGCGGATTTCTTCGAGCGTGAGGTCTTCGACGGCGGAAAATTGACGCTCCTCGAATCGGTCGAGCGCGTAGGCCTTGCGCGTGAACTCGATGGCGCGGGCGATGTAAGGCCTCTCTTTTTCGATTTCGTTGGGCGCCACAATAAAGCGCTGGATGATCTCCGAATAAACGGCCCCGCCGAGCACGCCCACGACGAGCAGCGCGAGGAAAGAGTAAATGGTCGGCCGGAGGCTTCCGCGGAATGCCCCGGCGAGCAGGGCGACGGCGGTCACGAGCGATAGACCGAGCGAAATCCACAAGACGGGCAGGCTCGCGTGGATATCCGTATAACCGGCTCCGAAAATAAATCCGCGAGGAGAAAAAAGGAGACCCAACATCGCGAGACGCAGCCTGTAGGCCAGGAGCACGAAGAGCAGCGCGCTCAGCGCGAGCAGGTGAGCGCGCGCAGGGCGCGCGACCTCGGGCCCGCGAGCCGTCACCCACACGCCGCCCTCGATGAAGTAGAGGAAAAGCGCGCCCAGCAGGCTGCCAATCAGGGTCACGAGGCCCAAGTTGAACAGGAACCAGCGGTAAGGCAGGCGAAACAGGAAAAAGCCGAGGTCGATGCCGAAGAGCGGATCCGTCTGGCCCAGCGCGACCGCGTTCCTCGCCAGCAGGAAATCGAGCCAGTGGCTGGTGGCCCAGTTGCCCACCGCGTAGCCCACGAGCAGGACTCCCACCCAGATGACCCAGCGGAACAGGGAGCTGAAGCGCTCGAGGATGGGGAACTCGATCGCTTCCTGGTAAACGTGGAAGGCATAGCCGCGGGCCACAGCACGGGCGATCAAGAGGTTGACGCCTACGATGACCATGAAGCCCATGCCGGCAAGGCCGCTCAGCGCGACCTGACCCTTGAGGATCGTCGTGTAGATGACCCGGAAACCCTCCTGGCTGAACCAGAGCCAATCGATCAGGAGGTCAAGGCCGCCGGAGAGGAGCGGGGCAAGAACCAGGAGGAGCAGGACAAGGGCCAGGATGAGACGAGGCAAACGGTGTGATTGGGGCACAGGGATTCTCCGCCGGTATCTTCACACAAGCGCGGGGGCCCAAGCGCGTTTCTTATTTCCGCACTTCTGGGCGCCCTCACGCTCATCGCCGGGGCTTGCCAAAGTGCGAACGGCGCGCAAGCGACGCAACCGCGCCCGCGCCGCTACCCTGCCCGGGCCCGCGAGCGCATCGAACGGGAAGTGGGGCACCAATTGCGGATGCTGCCTTATTACTCGGTCTTTGACAACCTCGAATTCAGAGTCGTTGGTTACCGCGTGGAATTGTTCGGTCATGTCGTGCGGCCCACGCTCAAGTCGGACGCCGCGGCCGTCGTGAAGAGGATCGAAGGGGTCGAGCGCGTGGACAACAAGATTGAAGTGCTGCCACTTTCGCCAAACGACGACCGAATCCGCCGGGCCGTTTACCGCGCTATTTATTCCCAGTCCGCCTTGCAGCGCTACGCCTTGCAGCCCGTTCCCTCGATCCACATCATCGTCAAGAACGGCCACGTCACGCTGGTGGGAGTGGCGGCGAGCGAAATGGACAAGAACATCGCGAACCTCCAGGCGAACGGCGTGCCGGGCGTGTTTTCCGTCACCAATAAGTTGCGGATCGAGAAGTGAAATTCTTCCAGAGTGGGCACCGCGTGCGCGGCCCGGCGGCAGCCGGGGCTATTTCGCCCACCCTTTCGCGCGCTCGACGCGTTCGACCGGAATACCTAGAATATCGGCCTGAAACTGGCAGAGGAAATTATTGCGGGCGGCCCCGCCATCAACGCGGAGCACTTCCGGGCGAAGTCCGGAGTCACTGGTCATGCTGTCCACCACCGCCCGCGTCTGATAGGCAATGGACTCGAGCGCGGCGCGGACGAAGTGGTTGCGGCTCGTTCCGCGGGTGATGCCGACGACGGTGCCGCGCGCGTAGGCGTCCCAGTGGGGCGCGCCGAGGCCCACGAAAGCCGGGACCAGGTAGACGCCGCCCGTATCGGGCACCGCCAGGGCCATGGCCTCGCTTTCGGCCGCGCTCTTGAGGAGGCCCATCTCATCGCGCAGCCACTGGATTGCCGCGCCGGCAATGAAGACGCTCCCTTCGAGGGCGT
>QHZM01000342.1 GCA_003224665.1 Acidobacteriota bacterium | reverse complement strand
CCAACCGGGACCGACACGACGCAATCCTCTCCGTCCTGGCCGTGCCGGTTGGAACCCTCGCCGTGGCGCCCGCGTTCCCCCCGGAATTCGCGAGTATATCGGAATTTGAGAAGCGTGTTGAGGTGCTCGGAACTCTCGAGGTAAACGCTTCCGCCTCGGCCGCCGTCACCGCCGCTCGGCCCGCCGCGGGGCACAAATTTTTCGCGACGAAAAGCAACGCAGCCGTTGCCCCCCTGACCGCCTGCGACGCGAATCTTGGCTTCGTCAATGAACAAGCGTTATTCCCTTTGCCAATCTTTCAGGAGGGGGAAAGGCCACGATAGAGGCTCACGAAATGCCCAAGCGCTCGTGCCGGCAGGGCCTGCTGCTCGCCGTGCCCGGCAGAAACAAAAAAAGCGGCGGGCTGACCTTCTTCCGTTGAGCCTCACCGCTTCCGGATTCAGTTTGTTGAGGGGACCAGGATACTGACAAAGCGCCCCATTCGGCCCTTGTCTTCAAACCTCACCACGCCGGAGACCTTGGCGTACAGGGTGTCGTCTCTACCGATCCCCACATTCTCGCCCGGCTTGAGCCGCGTCCCGCGCTGGCGCACCAGGATCGAGCCTCCCGAAACTAACTGCCCGTCGAACCGTTTGACGCCGAGCCGCTGCGAATTCGAGTCGCGACCGTTACGCGAACTGCCCAGGCCTTTCTTGTGAGCCATTGATCGAGTGCCTTTTTAGAGTTGTCCTCTGTCCCCAGCTTGATCAGCCCGTGACGATATCTTTGATCAGGACTTCGCTGTACGGCTGCCGGTGGCCGGTGGTCTTCCGGTATTGCTTCTTGCGCTTGTATTTCAAGACCCGGACCTTCGTGGTCCGGGCGTTGCGCAGAATCGTCCCGATGACCTTGGCGTCCTGGAGGAGCGGTCCGCCCGTATTGAAGCTGTCCTTCCGAACGGCGAAAACGTGGTTGAATTCAACCCTGGAGCCGGCTTCGCCCGGCAGGCGCTCGACGCGGATCACGTCACCCGGCGAGACCTTATATTGTTTGCCACCCGTTCGAAGAATTGCGTACACGCATTTCCTTTCGGGCTGATGTGCAAAATTTCATTATACGGCCCCGCCAAACCCATGTCAACGAAACGCGCCGCCTGTAACTGAGAAGGTCCATCGCATCCTCATGGAGAGTGATCAGCTTTCGATTTCTCCCGGAGGTTCAAGGCAGCTCCGAGCGCCCCCCACGCACCCAGGGCGGCGAATTCCTGCGCGGTGAAATGGCCGGGAACGAACGGCAGAAGCTTCATCAGGATCAGCGAAGAACCCACCAGAACGCCCGTGAGGGCGATTCGCCGTTGTCGCGGGCTAATGTCCATCCGGAGATAGGCGGCGCAAGTCGCCAGCCACCCGCCGGCCGAGGCCATCGAGCCAACTTCAGTGATCGGAATTAATATGGACTCTCCAAGGAGCGCTGCGGCAGCGGTCAGAAGCCCCGCCAAGAGGATCGCGACCGCGGGCGTCTGGTTGACCGGGTGAAGGCGTGCGAGCCGGGGGTCCACTAGTCGCCGCCGCCCCAGCGCAAAGAGCAATCGCGTGGCCGCGACAAAGTTGCCATTAAAAATCTTGACGAGCGAGACCAGAGCGGCAGCCAGGATCAGGTCTTCGATCCAATGGGCATGGAAGGCGCGCTGGAAGGCCACAACA
>QHZM01000341.1 GCA_003224665.1 Acidobacteriota bacterium | reverse complement strand
TTCAAACTTGGACACTGCAAAATGCAAACCACACGTAATCAATGGCTTATAACCAGGGTGGAGCAACTGCTCGGAAATCAGTAGGTCGAACTTCCAGTGAATCGTAACCGGTTCGAACATAAAGACTTAGCATGACGTTGTTTAACGTGGTGTCACTTAGTGTTCCAAAAGTCCGCGGATGTTCCTGAAGTTTTCCAAAAGCAACGGCGAAATTTCGAGCGCTAGGAACACGTCTCCAATAATAGTCACGGGCGAGTTCTGGGTTCTGGGTCTGCGGCGGCAGCGATGGTGAGATAATCCGAGTGCGCCGGGCAGAATGGATCGTCGGTAAACATAAGGCGACAAGCGAGGACCTATTTCCCTCAACTCGGTTTGTGGCACTGGCGTTAATGAGCCACATGTCCGAGATACGTGATAAGTACAAGCGACAGTGAATTGGTGGGCGCCTCCCGTCCGCGGAAAGGGACTATCCCACCTGAGTTCTTGAGGATTCTCAGTATCAGCCTCTCTTCTGCCCGTCACAGCGGACGCCGGGCGACAAAGAAGGAGGCGTCATGCCAACGGAATTACCCTCGCACCCGAATGTCCAATACTTGAAGAAGCAAGCGAAGGCCTTGCTGCGCGATTTCCATCAGGGAAAGCCGGACGCCATCGAGAAGTTCTCTGCCTTGCAGTTGAAGGCTCCGCCGAAGCTTTCCGATGCACAACATCTGATTGCGCGCGACTACGGTTTCGACAGCTGGTCGAAGCTGAAGGAGCGGGTTGAGTCACTTGCCGAGAAAACTGATGACCCACTTGAGCTCGCAAGAAAAGCGTTTCGGGAAGATGATGCGGTCGGAGTGCACCGGTTGCTCAAACGTCATCCCCAACTAAGGGCAAAGATCAACGAGCCCATCGCAGAGTTTGACGCCCCAGTGATTACGCAGGTTCGAAGCCGTGCCATGTTGGATGTACTTCTCACCGCCGGTGCCGACATTAATGCGAAGAGCCGGTGTTGGGCAGGAGGATTTGGTTTGCTCGATTGCGCGAGTCCGGAACTAGCGGCTTATGCGATCAAGCGCGGCGCGGAATTGACCGTTCACGCCGCTGCTCGATTGGGTATGCTCGAAAGGCTCAAGCAACTCATCACCACAAATCCAGAACTAGTTCATGCCAAGGGTGGAGACGGACAAACCCCACTCCACTTTGCATCCACGATTGAAATCGCGGAGTACTTGCTCGATCAGGGCGCAGATATTGACGCACGCGACGTGGACCACGATTCTACCGCCGCGCAATACATGGTGCGCTCCCGACCCGAGATTGCCCGCTATTTGATTCGACGCGGCTGCAAGACGGACATCCTAATGGCTGCTGCGCTCGGCGATGCCGACCTTATCCGCAAACATCTCGATGCCGACCCGGAATGCATCCGTATGCGAGTCAGCGATGAGTATTTTCCAATGGTTGGCGGTGAGAAAGGCGGCACGATCTATCAATGGGAGTTGGGGTGGTACGTGTCAGCATGCCAGGTCGCGAAATCGTTTGGTCATGCTGACGTGTTCCGAATATTGATGGAGCGAAGCCCTGCTGATGAGAAGCTGCTCAACGCCTGCTGGTTACATGACCAAGGAAGGGTAGAGTCATTGCTTACCCAAAACCCAACTTTAGCCGCGAGCCTGTCTCCTGCCGGGCGCCGGCATCTGGCCCATGCCGCGCGCAACAATGACCTTTCCGCCGTCCGCCTGATGCTCACGGCTGGTCTCCCCGTCGATGCTGTGAGCCAGCACCACTCGACTGCGCTCCACTGGGCTGCTTGGTACGGCAATGCGGAGATGGTTCAACTTATCTTGCGACATCAACCAGAGCTTGAAAACATCGATAACGATTTCAAGGCCACACCTCTCGGATGGGCCATTCACGGTTCGGAGAACGGCTGGCATCGGGAAAAAGGGGATTACGCCTCTACGGTAGAGGCGCTGATCAAGGCGGGCGCCAAGCCTTCTGACACGATCGAAGGCAGCGAGGTGGTGAGGGAGGTCCTCCGAAAGTATAGGACAGCGTAAGTCTTGTGTCCGGGTGCGCCGTTAATCAAGCACAATAGCGAAAGCCAACGGCAGTCCAATCCACGGTGAGCCCAGAGCGGATCATTCGGAAGCTTCCAGCCTCTCCGCAATCTCGAGCAACTTTGTGACGGTGTTCCAGTTTCT